>JASFLR010000250.1:0-5585 GCA_050117995.1 Anaerolineae bacterium | reverse complement strand
GCTGGTCGTGCTTATCATCCTCCACTTTGCCACGAACCGGTTGGTTTTTGTCAATGCAGGGATCAAGACGATTCTGGCGGACATCTACTTTGTGATGGGCATATTCCTGGCCGTCCGCATCGTCTGGCGATCCGTCGATCTGGCTGATCGCTGGTATACCGAGCGAGCAGTGCAGATGGGTCGCGCCGACGAGCTTGCACCGGTTATCACCCTGTTGGTCCGCGTAGGGCGCGTGGTGGTGGTCATCATCGGCATGACAGTCCTGCTGTCCCACTTTGGCGTCAATGTCACCGGCTTTGCTGCGGCGCTGGGTATTGGCGGTCTGGCCTTCTCGCTGGCGGCCCGGGACACCATCGCCGATGCCATCGCCGGGTTTATCATCCTCGTCGACCGGCCCTTTCGCATCGGCGACCGGATCGAGATCCAGGGCGTCGACACCTGGGGCGATGTGACCGACATCGGTCTGCGTACGACCCGCATCCGCACCCGCGACAACCGCATGGTCATCGTGCCCAACTCGGTCATCGGCGCCAACCAGGTGATCAACTACACCTACCCCGATCCCCGCTACCGGATCGAGACCCACGTGGGGATCGGCTACGGAACCGAGATCGAAACGGCGCGCCGCGTCCTCGTCGAGGCTGTGCGGCACATCGAGGGGGTCTTGCCCGACAGACCGGTCGACGCTCTGTACATCGAGATGGGCGATTCAGCCATGATCTTTCGCGTGCGATGGTGGATCGAGTCCTACGTAGACACACGGCGCGTTATGGACCGCGTGCATACGGCGCTGCAGCGTGCCCTGGACGAGGCCGGGATCGAGTCTCCTTTCCCGACGCAGAACGTGAACCTGGTGGCGGGGCAAAAAACGGATGCCTCTCTGCCCGCCGTGTTCGGGAACAGCGGAGAGTAAAGGAGGCTGGATTGGACGAGCGCGACCGGGCAGAGCAGTCGAGACCTGGCTGCAACGAGGGCGATATGCTGCCAGACGGGGTCCTCCCCAGGGTTCAGAATCAGGAACGCTGGCGCGAAGCCGAGCGGCGCCGCCTCATCGCCGAGAGCCTGCGTGAGATCTTGGCCGCCCTGAACTCGAGTCAGCCGCTGTCTGCTATCCTGGACCTGATCGCCGCCCAGGCCCGGCGGCTGCTCGATACCCAGGCGGTCGGCATCTATCGTCTGGAGAGTGAGGCCGATCGCTGGGCCGTCGAGGCGGCCCGGGGCCTGTTGGTGACCTACGTAGCCGGCTCCAAAGTGCCCATCGGCCAGAGTACCCTGAGGCAGGCAATCCTCGCCCACCGGCCGCTGATTGGCTCGCATGGGAACCTCGCCCATGGGATAGGCGAGGATTCCCGGCCGACTCCCCAGCCACGACTGGGCTGGTACGGAGCCTGGCTGGCCGTACCTATCATCACCAAGGGCGAAGTCTATGGCGGCATGTTATTGTACTACATCGAGCCCCGGGCTCTCTCGCAAGAAGAGATCCAGCTCGCCACGTCCTTTTGCGACCAGGCTGCCCTGGCTATTGAAAACGCCCGTTTGCGGGAGCAGGTCGAACAGGCAGCGGCCGCCGCCGAGCGGGAACGGCTGGCCCGCGACCTGCACGACGCTGTGACCCAGACCCTCTTTTCTGCCAGTGTCATCGCCGAGGCCCTCCCCCGGATCTGGGCCGCCAACCCCCAGGAGGCCGAAAACGGCATCGAGGAGTTGCGACGCTTGACGCGCGGTGCCCTAGCCGAGATGAGGACCCTGCTTCTGGAGCTGCGGCCGGCGGCACTGACTGAGAAACCCCTGGGCGAACTACTATGCCATCTGGCCGATGCCGTGAATGGCCAAACCCGCATCCCGGTCCTGCTCACTGTCGAAGGAGAGGCACCGCTGCAACCCGAATTGCAGGTGGCCCTCTATCGTATTGCCCAGGAGGCACTGAACAACGTGGCCAAGCATGCCCGGGCCAGCCGGGCCGCGGTGAGTTTGCGCTGCACACCAGGATCGGTCCTGCTCGAAGTCACGGACGATGGCTGTGGATTCGATGCCGTCGCGGTCCCCGTGGAGGCGATGGGCTTGCGTATCATGCAGGAGCGGGCAACCGACATCGGGGCCGTCTTTGAAATCAAGAGCCGGCCCGCGGGGGGCACGCGCTTGCGCGTGGACTGGCCAGGTCCGGCGGGAGGCGACTAATGGCTGGTGACAGGCCCATTCGAGTGATGGTTGTCGACGACCACGCCGTCGTCCGCGGCGGGATCCGATTTTCTCTCCTGGCTTTCGAGGACCTTGTCTTGGCTGCGGAAGCGAAGAACGGCAAAGAAGCGCTGCAGCTCTGCGACCAGCTGAGCGATCCAGAGGCGCTGCCCGATGTGATCCTGATGGACATGCTCATGCCCGAAATGGACGGTGTCGCGGCAACACAAGCCATCCTGGCTCGTTATCCCCAGGTTCAGGTCATTGCTCTGACCAGTTTTGAAACCGGGTCACTGGTGCAGGACGCTCTACAGGCGGGAGCCATCGGCTATCTGCTCAAGGATGCGGCCATCGATGATCTGGCCGGGGCCATCCGGGCTGCTCATGCTGGCCGGGCGACGCTGGCTCCGGCAGCAGCACGTGCCCTGGCCGAAGCAAACCTGGAACCGACCATGATGCCAGAGTACAACTTGACCGACCGCGAGCGAGAGGTGCTGGCCCTTGTGGTCGAGGGTCTGAGCAACCTCCAGATCGCCCGCCAGCTGGACGTTAGCCTGTCGACGGCACGCTTTCACGTCAGCACCATACTGTCCAAGTTGGGGGCAGCCAATCGGGCCGAGGCCGCGGCCCTGGCCGTGAAAAATGATTTGGTATCCTGACCTGGACATTCGTACAGGAGCCAAATAGGATGGATGCCCCATGCGTACTGCGCAGCGCTGGGATACAATGGCTATTGGTATGGGGCAATCGAAGCCCGATGTCGAAGGACGTCGGAATATACACTCTAAGGGAGGTCTTGAACATGGAAAACCCTGTCGAACTCGTCGTTGCAGCTTTCCCCGATGAGGAGCGTGCTGGGGAGGTCTTGGAGGAGCTCAAGGAGCTCGAGAGGATGAAGTTCATCGGCATGTGGAACGCGGCCGTCATCACCAAGGACGCCGAAGGCAAACTCAAGCTGAAGGAGACGGCCGAGATCAAGGGTGTCAAGCGCGGGGCAGGCATCGGTGCCATCGCCGGTGGCATCATCGGCATCCTGGCTGGTGGCCCTATCGGTGGCATCGTGCTGGGAGCGGCCGCAGGTGCGCTGGGAGGTAAGGTCATCGACTTGGGCTTCAGTGACAAGGACTTGAAAGAGATGGGCGACCTGATGGGACCCGGCAGTTCGGCCATCATTGCCGTAATTGAGCACAAATGGGTGGGTGAGTTGGTGGATGCCCTAGAGGATATGGGCGCTGAGATCCTGCGACAGGAGCTCAAGGACGAAGTCGCCGCCACGATTGCCGCAGGTGCAGCAGAGTAGCAAACCGGACCCTCTGGTGAAGACCTGAGGGTCCTTATTCGAATAGAGAGGTCAAGTTGGCAAATTTAGTCGTCATAATGTTTGACAGCGCCGAAGAAGCCAGCCAGGTGCGCGAGACCCTGCGCAGCATCGAGAAACAGGGGCTGCTCAGCCTGGATGACTCGGCTGTCGTCGTCAAGGACCAAGAGGGCAAATTCCACATCAAGAACGAGACCGATCGCGGTGTCAAGGTAGGCGCTGTCGGTGGGGGCATGTTAGGCCTGGTCATCGGCAGCATCTTTTTCCCCTTTGCCGGGCTTATCGGCGGCGCGCTCGTCGGGGCGGTTGTGGGCAAGATGGCGGATCTGGGCGTGGATCAAACGTTCGTCCACGAGGTGGGCGCAGCCCTCAAGCCGGACAGCTCGGCTCTCTTTGTTCTGGTCCGCCAGGCCAATCCAGCCGCCGCGCTTTCGGCCCTGAAACCCTACCAGGGCCAGGTCTACCATACCTCCCTGCCCAGCGACACCGAGCAGGAACTGCGCAGTATTCTGAGCAAACGTATCTGAAAGGGGCAAAGTCATGATGCATATCCCAATCGAAGCTCAGGTCGAATGCGCTGATGGCCACTGCGGCAAATCGGTCGCGTTGACCGTCGATCCCGTCCGCCGCCAGGTGACGCACGTAATCGTGGATGACAAGACAACCCAGCGCCTGGTACCGATGGACCAAGTCGAGGCGACGGCCTCCGATTCGATCCGCCTCCGCTGCACCAAGGACCAACTGGCCGAGATGCCCTCCTTTGTGGTAGAGCGTTTTGTCCCGGTTGAGCCCGGCCTTGGCGAGGAAGCCTATCGTTACTACGCCCTGCCGCTGGTCACTGGGCTAGAGCCAGCGCCCGCAGTGCCAGCGCCGCCAGCGGTGGTGGCGGATGAGCAGGTTCCCTTGGGCGAGCTGGCTGTGCATCGGGGAATGCCGGTCGAGGCCAGCGATGGGCGTGTGGGCAAGGTGGGCGAATTGGTGGTCGATCCGAAGAGCGGCGAGATCACCCACTTTGTCTTGCAGGAAGGCCATCTGTGGGGCAAGAACGAGGTTACTTTGCCCCTCTCGGCTATCGACACTGCCTCTGGCGACGCCGTTTACTTGAAACTCGACAAAGCTGCCATCGAACAACTGCCGGCCATTCCCGTGAAACGGCATCATTGGTACGCCGATCCGGAACTGGAACTGGTCGTCAAGGTCTATGATAAGCCGGGGAAAGCCGAGGAGGCGTTGAAGTTTGTGCACGACCTGCACAATCAACGGACCCTCAAGATCCGCAACGCGGCCATCCTTACTCGTGACGAGGAAGGGGCGGTGACGGTCCGGGACACGCGGGACATCGATCCAAAGAAAGGCAGATTGTTGGGGGCCATTACCGGCGGCCTGATTGGCCTGGTGGGCGGGCCCGCGGGCGTGGTGGTTGGGGCCCTGGCCGGCGCTGGCACCGGCGCCGTGGCGGGTAAGCGCATCGATTTCGGCTTTTCGGACAAGTTCTTGAGCAAACTCCAAGAGCATCTCCAGCCTGGTTCTGAGGCCCTGGTCGTGCTCGTCGAACACGAGTTTGTCGTCCCGCTGTCCGAATCGCTGGCCCGAGACGAAGGAACCATCGTGCAGCAGACGCTCACGGACAAGCTGGTTGAGGAGTTGATGGCCGAGGCTTCGTGAGAGGAGAGAGGGCGTGACCGAAATTGCTGTTGATGCCAGGATCGAGTGTGTAGATGGGCACTGTGGCCACTGCCTGACGCTGATTGTGAACCGCGAGACACGCAAGGTGACGCACCTGGTGCTCGAGGATGAGACTTTGCCCCACAAGCCGTACCAGCGGCTCGTACCGGTGGACCAGGTGGCAGCAGCAGACAAGGACCTGATCCAGTTAGGCTGCACTCGCGACGAGGTGGCCCGGATGGAGCCGTTTATCCAAACCCACTACATACAAAAGACCGAGCGTAGTTATTCAGTGTTGCAAGGTGGAGAGGGGCCGGTGACAGATGCGTCCACGGCGGGTGTGTCCTACGCGACCTACGAAGAGGAAATGGTGCCTGAAGGTGCCATCGCCATCCGACCAGGCATCGACGTGGCGGCAACGGAT
>JASFLR010000249.1:0-5587 GCA_050117995.1 Anaerolineae bacterium | reverse complement strand
GATGATGATCGGCGTGTAGAGAAAGATGTAGCCCCAAATGCCGCTGGCAGTGATGGACGCATTGATGACCCTCCCCAATGTGCCACCGTGCCGCGCCGAGCCCGTAGCCCGCTTTTGCACACCCGCTTCTACTGCCACCGGTCCCCCTTCATCCCTGCCACCTCTATGCCGTCCGCGCGCCAACGCGGAAGTAGAGGAGTGTAGCCAGGAGCATGATGGCCATCAGGACGAAGGAGAAGGCTGATCCGAATGGATAGTCGCGCACGCTCAGGAACTGGCTCTGGATTACATTGCCGATCATGACCGTCTTGGCGCCGCCCAGCAGATCAGGCGTGACGTAGGCGCCCAACGAAGGGATAAAGACCAGGATCGAGCCTGCGATCACACCTGGCAGGGTAAGGGGAAAGATCACGCGCAGGAAAGAGCGGAACTCGTTGGCATATAGATCCTGCGCTGCCTCCACCAGCGAGAAATCGAGTCGCTCGATGGCCGCGTAGCAGGGCAGCACCATGTCGGGGAACCAACCATACACCAGACCTATGGTGATGGCCAGGTCGGTGCCAAAAAGTGGTAGCGGTTCGCTGATGATCCCCAGGCTGAGTAGTGCGCTGTTGATCAACCCCGTATCCCTCAGAATCAGAATCCAGGCATAGGTACGCACCAGAAAATTGGTCCAGAATGGGATCATCAGCAGCAATAGCAGTGTGTTACGCCACCTGCGGCTGCGGGTAGCGATCCAGTAGGCCATGGGATAGCCAAAAAGGAAGCAGAACAGGGTAGTGAGGCCGGCGATCTTGAACGAGCGCAAGAACACCTTCAGATACAGGGGATCCAAAAAGCGCGCGTAGTTGTTGAGGTTGAACTCCCAGACAATCTGCCCGTACGGGCCGCGCTTGAGAAAGCTATAGACCAAGACGATCAACAATGGAAACACGAAAAAGACGACCAGCCAGAACAGGCTGGGGAATATGAGCAACAGGGTCTGCAGGCCAGGCCGGCGGCGGATCGTATCGAGCACCCCTTGTTTCCCTTTGGTGGTTGCATCTTCGCTCATTGTATCATTACTCTCGCCCAGCACTCAATCCAGCAATAGGCGACCTGCATCACTCCTCCAAACAGCATAGGCTGGCGCGTCCTGTTCTGCGTGGTAGCCCAGCGGGTCAGACGTGGAGACCACGTTTTGCTGGCGAACGACCATTGAGACCTCGTCAGAGATGCGGACATGAAATCGCGTATCATTGCCAACATAGACCACTTGCTCCACCTGGCAACGGAGGGAGTTGTGGTCAGCAGCCTTGGCTTCCTGGGGCCGTAACCAGACCTTCTCGGGACGCACGGCAACCGTCACCTGCCTTCCAGGTTCCAGCGATTGCTCCGATTCGACTAGGACCGGCAGATGCCCACCAACGAGCACCGTAACCCGCTCGCCCTTCTGCTCCTGGACCACGCCATCCAGGAAGTTGGTCTCGCCAATGAAATCGGCGACAAAACGGCAATTGGGCCGTTCATAGATCCCGGTGGGTGAGCCTTCCTGGAGGACCTTGCCACGGTGCATGACGGCAATGCGGTCCGACATGGTCAGGGCCTCTTCTTGGTCATGGGTCACATAGACAAAGGTGATGCCTACTTCGCGCTGGAGGGTTTTGAGCTCTATCTGCATCTCCTTGCGGAGTTTCAGGTCAAGAGCGCCAAGCGGCTCATCGAGCAAGAGCACCTCTGGCCGGTTGACGAGGGCGCGAGCGAGGGCCACGCGCTGCTGCTGCCCACCAGAGAGCTGGTTGGGTTTGCGGGGTCCATAGCCCGGCAGGCGCACCATCTCCAGTGCCTCATCCACGCGCCGCCTGACTTCGGCCTTGGACACTTTTTTCATCTCCATCCCAAAGGCCACGTTGCGGGCGATGGTCATATGCGGGAAAAGGGCATAGTTCTGGAACACCATGTTGGTGTTGCGCTGGTAGGGTGGCGTCAGCCCCATTAGGGTCCCATGGATGGATATCTCTCCCGTGGTTGGGTACTCAAAGCCGGCGATCATGCGCAGCGTCGTCGTTTTGCCACAGCCGCTGGGACCCAGGAGTGAATAGAATTCTCCGTCGCGGATCTGGAGCGTCACATCATCTACCGCGACCACGCCTCCACCTGGACTTCCAGATGGGCCGAGAAATTTCTTGGTCACCCCATTCAGGTAGACTGCAACATCGTACCCCATACCTTCTCCGGTCTGCGCCTTCATACCTGTGGACACGCCTGACTCGCAGCATGCCTGCCTGGACAGATCAGCATCCATATCCTGTAAAAGACCACGGCAATACGATTATACCACGGATCGACACAGAAGTCAAGCTTTAGTGCATATTCATCATGAAGAAAGGGTTTCTGAAGATGAATCATTGTTTCTACTTGACTTACATACAGATCTGTGGTATGATGGTAACCGTCACGCACCGCTACCAGTTCCGAAGGTGAGGTGGACCGTGAAACGGGACGGATTTGAAGCCACACGCGAGCTCGACGATGTCGATCGTCAGATCATCCACGCGCTGAAGAAAGATGGGCGTATGTCCTTTGCCCAAATCGCCAGGCTGTTGGGTGTGTCCGCTGGCATGGTACGCCAGCGCTACCTGCAGATGGTCGACGACAAGATGCTGCGCGTCGTCCCGGTTACAAACGTCACCATGTTAGGCTACGATCTGATGGCGATGATCGGCGTGAGTGTTGACGGCGACCGCCTGGTCGAGATTGCCCAAGAGATCGCCGCATTTGAAGAAGTTATCTATCTTGTCATCTGCACCGGTACCCACGACATCCTGGTCGAGGTACTGTGCCACAATTCCGATCACCTACTCGAATTCCTGGCCAAGCGTCTCCGGTCAGTCAAAGGCGTACGCACCACAGAGACCTTTACCTACCTACGGATCGTCAAGGAGCTATATCTGTAAACCTCGGAGGAGCCGCTGAGCAGTAGGGCAGAACCATGGCGCTCCTGTGCAGAAAGCCTGCCATCTGGGACGCCTGCCCAACCACCCTGTATCCAAGGAGGAAATTGATGTCTCGGAACATGGAGAAAAACATTGCCTTCTTCAACCGTGCCCGGAAAGCATTGCCCTTCGGTGTCACCTCTAACTTTCGCTACTGGGGGGAGGGGGAGGATATCGGCGTTGCCCGCGCAGAGGGTGCTTACCTCTGGGATATGGATGGCAACCGCTACATCGACTATCGTGTGGGTTTCGGCCCGGTCATTCTGGGGCACGGGCATCCCGCCGTCGTAAAGAGGGTTGCCGAGGCAATCCAGTACGGCACGGTCTATGCCCTGACCCACGAACTGGAAGTCAAGGTCGCTGAACGGATCGTGGCGCTATGTCCCAGCGTCGACCAGGTTCGCTATGCCAACTCGGGCGGCGAAGCGACCATGCATGCTCTTCGTATTGCCCGTTCGCACACGGGACGGGAAAAGATCATCAAGTTCGAAGGGCAGTATCACGGCATGTATGACTATATGCTCTTTTCCACAGTTTCGTCGGCCCTGACGGCCTTGGGGCACCGCCGCAGCCCCATCCCGGCGCCCACCTCTTCTGGCATCCCAAAGGCCATCCACGAGCTCGTGATCACGCTGCCCTACAACGATCCCGATACCCTGGAAAGAACGGTCAAGCAGACGTGGGGCGACGTGGCGGCCATTATCGTCGAGCCCATCCTGGGAAACATGGCCGGAGCCATGCCCCAACCGGGTTGGTTGGAGCTAATCCGCAGCCTGTGCGATGAATATGGCATCGTCATGATCGTGGACGAGGTCAAGACCGGTTTTCGCGTCGCACCCGGCGGGGCGCAGGAGTACTTGGGCGTGCATGGCGATCTGACGACCTACGCCAAGTCGCTCGGAAACGGATTCCCTATCGCAGCCATCGGCGGCAACAAGGAGATCATGGCTAGCGTCGGGCCGGGTCGCACGGCCCATGGCGGCACCTACTGCGGCAACGTCGTGGGCACTGCCGCCGCCGACGCCACGTTGGAGATCATCAGCCAGGGTCAGGCACTCAAGACGGTTGAGGCACGGGGAAAGGCCTTGATGGCCGGCATTGGCGACATCCTTACGGACGCGGGGCTGGCTCACCACGTGGTGGGACATCCCTCCATGTTTGGCATCATCTTCTCCGAAGAGGAGCCGGTCGACTTTCGTGCCTGGATGAAAACAGACCATGACATGTACACAGCGATCATGTCAGCCCTGATAGAGCGCGGCGCGATGCCTGATCCTGATGGTGGCGAGCCCTGGTTCCTGTGCGCTGCCCTCTCGGAGCAGGACGTGGCTGACACCCTTCAGTTCTTTGCCGAGGCAGTCCAGGAAGTCAAGGGCAAGTAGACGCCTGCTGCGATCGTGCTCTGAAACGAGGATCGGTGCCCAGATGATCGCGCGGAGTGACGTCACGCACTGGGGTGTCATTCCACCCGAGACCGCCATCGACCCTGAGATATTCTTTGCCGAACTGGCCCGGCGCAGGATCGAGATCCACGAGACAGTCCAGGAGCTCTAGCAAAGAACGAGCCGGAAGTCAACAGGATTCCAGGATGCTCATTCAGAGGAGGCTTTGCGATGGGTCAAGACCCAAAACAACACCTGTCCCCCGTCTGGTCGCGGTACACCGACATATTGGTGGATCGCGCGGAGGGGGCCTACATTTACGCCCATGACGGTCGCCGCTACCTGGACTTTACCAGCGGCATTGGGGTGACCAATACCGGCCACTGCCATCCCGAGGTGGTCGCCGCTGCGCAGGAACAGGTGGGCAAACTGATCCACGGTCAGGTAAACATCGTGTACCATGAACCTTTGCTCGATTTGGCAAGGGAACTCCTGACCATCACGCCGCCAGGTCTGGACAGCTTCTTCTTCAGCAACAGCGGCGCAGAGGCAGTGGAGGCAGCGCTCAAGTTGGCCCGCCAGGCCACCGGGAGGCCCAATATCATCGTCTTCCAGGGCAGCTTCCACGGGCGCACGGTCGGTACCATGTCGCTGACCACCAGCAACACCATCTACCGGGTGGGCTACCAGCCACTCATGGCCGGCGTCTTTGTGGCGCCCTATCCCTACGCCTATCGCTTTGGCTGGACACCTGAGAAGGCCACAGAGTTTTGCCTGCGGGAACTGCGCCATCTGCTCGTGACACAAACCGCGCCAAGTGAGACCTGCGCGGTCCTCGTCGAACCGGTGCTGGGTGAAGGAGGGTATGTGCCGCCGCCCCCCGATTTCCTAAAGGGGGTACAGCAGATCTGCAGCGAGCACGACCTGCTTTTCATCGTCGACGAGGTGCAATCGGGATTTGGTCGCACCGGCCGTTGGTTCGGCCACCAGCACTACGACGTGCAACCAGACGTCATGATCATGGCCAAAGGACTGGCTTCAGGCTTCCCGCTCAGCGGCATTGCCACCCGCCCGGACCTGATGGAGAAATGGATCCCCGGCTCCCACGGAGGCACCTACGGGGGCAACGCCGTGAGCTGCGCTGCAGCCGCTGCCACGATCCGCGTCATCCGCGAGGAGAAATTATTGGAAAACAGCGCCCGGATGGGCCAGCACCTCATGGCGGGTCTC
>JASFLR010000248.1:0-5595 GCA_050117995.1 Anaerolineae bacterium | reverse complement strand
CTATCGCGGCTTCTGGATGGTGAGTTGGTTCAAAAAAGAGTTCGGGCACGTGGAGCGGCGCCTTGCGCGGGAGCAAGGTGTCCAGCCCGAGGAACTCTTTGACGAGCTGGTCAGCCAGGCCCCACCGGGAGCGATGGGGTTGACCTTGCTGCCCTATTGGTCGCCGGGGCTCAAGGAGCCGGGACCTGAGGCCAAGGGAGCCATCATCGGCTTTGGTGACGTGCATACCCGGGCGCACCTGTACCGTTCCATCCTGGAGGGACTGGCCTACGCGCTGCGCGACGGGAAGGAGCGCACCGAACGGCGCAGTCGCATCCCAATTACAGAGCTCCGGGTAGCGGGCGGCGGGTCGCAGAGCGATGCGGCTTTGCAGCTAACGGCCGACATCTTTGGTTTGCCAACCGCCAGGCCCCACCTCTACGAGGCATCGGGGCTGGGTGCGGCCATCGACTGCGCCGTGGGGCTGGGGCTCCACCGGGACTTTGCCACGGCCGTGCAAGAGATGACGCGCCTGGGCGATCTTTTTGAGCCTCAAACCCTAAACTGCGAAATCTATGATGCCTTGTACCGCCGCGTGTACAAAAGGATCTACCCAAAGCTGAAACCGTTGTTTGAGGAGATACAGGAGATCACGGGCTATCCCAGCCAAACACAGTAGGGGGAGGGAATGCTGGCCTGCTCAGTGGGACTGCCCCAAGAGGGCATCGATCTCGGGATACTCGTGGCGGATCTTTTGCACCTGTTCTCGTACTTGGTCCTCAATGTCGATCATCTGAATGCCGTTGACGTAGACGGTTGCCTTTGGGGATGCTAGCTGCTGCAGGATAGCGATGACAGCCGTGATTTCCCGGACGTTCATCTCTATCATCTGCACATTCCGTTGTAGCGTGTCATCTTCGACAGTAGCCTGTCCCTGGCTTTGCCTCATGCTTAGGTCATACGTGCTGAGGGTGATAGCCGTCAACGGGTTCTTGATATAGTGAGACAGAGTAACGATCATCTGCTTGACCGTCTCTGTGCGCGCCAGCTCCTTCTCAGACTCGTATAGGCGGGCGTTCTCGATAGCCACGACGGCATAGCTTGCTAGCGAGCTGAGCAGGCGAGCATCATCTTGCACAAAGGCTTGGGCACCAACCTTGTCGGTGACCCCGAGCAGTCCCAGCGGCTGCTCCTGGATGTACAGCGGAACGTAGAGGAGCGAGCGCACCAGATAGCCCGTCCTGAGCTTGATCGAGTAGTCGGCCGTGCCGCTGGTCAAGAATAGCGGTTCGCCCGTCTCAATGGCCTGGCGCAACGGACTTGTGCTGAATTTCAACCGCAGCCGAGTCGGTTCCCTGCGATCCACTCCATGGTAGGCCCGCGTAATAAGCGCATCCTCCTCTTTGTCCAATAAGAGCAGGGAGCTTTCACGTGCGTCGGTGAAATAGCAGGCCGCTTCCACTACGCGGCTTAACACTTCTTCCAGGTTCAGCGTGGAAGTAAGGGATTGGCCGATGGCTTGCAGCGTGGTCATCTCGAGCAATTGCTGTTCCATCTGACGGTTGGCCTGCTCAAGTTGCCCGGCGATCTGTTCCTTCTCCTGGCGGAGGCGCTCTTCAGCAAGCGCCTGCTCAATAGCGCCCAGAGTGTCGGGGACCCGAAATGGTTTGGGGATATAGTCCCGAACGCCCAACCGAAAGGCCTGGACAGCGACGTTCTCCGATCCGTACATGGTCATCAGCACGACCGGCGCGGTGCTGCCGCGTTCACGCAGTGCCTGCAGTACCTGATAACCCGAAAGCTGCGGGAGATTCCAATCGAGAAGGATGAGGTCAGGGTTTCGCTCGAGAGCCAACCACAGGCCCTGGCGGCCGTTATGCGCACTGAGCACGCCATATCCCTTTGACACCAGGATATCTGTCAGTGCTGAGACGATCTCCCTGTTGTCGTCGACAATCAGGATGGTTTCTCCGGCCATTTTCACGTCCCCGGCAGTGTCAATTCTTCCCTGCTAATCCCGAGCACAGGCAAGAGGCGCCTGGTCGGGAGCAAATCACCGGCAAGATGTTCGACGTATAGGGTGGCAATGCAATCTACTCGGAGCAGGCCACTGCTCTGGTCACAGGCAGAAGGTGTGACGCAGCGAAGAAGCTGTGATCCAGGCTACCCAGGGTAGAGTTTATCATAGAGTGTGCCGTTTGACAAAATCGAAAACTTGTGCGATAATGGTCATGCTGCGGCAGGTTCTATGCAGCACAAAACTGCTATCCTATGATAGGGAGGTGATGCGCATGGACTATTGTAGTATCACTGGCGCCGTAGCATCACCTCGGATCATCGAGTAAGCTACGGCGCAAACGCTGGAGAGGGCCTCCCTGCGTTGGGAGGCCCTCTCTCTTTGATTGGAGGTCACCGTAGATCGTGGCAGAGAGCACGCTGGGCACCGGCAAGCTGCCCATGGATCTCTTGCAGGTGTTGTTGGAGCGCTATCGGGGGCAGGACGAGCGGTTGGTCGTCGGCCCGACGGTGGGGGAGGATGCCGCAGTACTGGACATGGGGGATCGCTACCTCGTGGTCAAGTCGGATCCCATCACCTTTGCCACAGATGAGATCGGCTGGTATGTGGTTCATGTGAATGCCAACGATATTGCCTCCATGGGGGCTGCGCCCCGCTGGATGCTACTGACCCTACTGCTGCCGGAAGGACAGACCGATGAGAGGTTGGTCGAGGATATCTTTGCCCAGACCAGCCAGGCTTGCCAGAGTCTGGGTGTAGTATTGTGTGGCGGTCATACAGAGATCACCCATAGCCTGGACAGGCCTATCGCCGTTGGCCTGATGTTGGGTGAGGTTGAGAAAGAAGACCTGGTATGTACGGCGGGCGTCAGGGTGGGCGATGACATTATTCAGACCAAGGGGATTGCCATCGAAGGTACCGCCGTGTTGGCGCGAGAGATGGCTGGGCCATTGGCTGCCATCGTCGGTCCAGAGCTTGTTCAGCACAGCCGGCGATTTCTGAAGGAACCTGGAATCAGTGTGGTCGCTGATGCCATGATCGCCTGTCGTGCTGGGCGCCCCCATGCCATGCACGATCCGACCGAAGGGGGATTGGCTACTGGATTATGGGAGCTGGCGCATGCCTCCGGCAAAAGGCTGCTCGTCGATCTGGAGGCTGTGCACGTGTACCCGGAGACCGCTGCTTTCTGCCGGGCGTTGGAATTGGATCCCGTGGGGCTTATAGCGTCAGGGTCGTTGTTGATAGCGGCGGCGCCCGAGTATTCGGCACGCATTGTGAGCGCCCTGGCGCAAGAAGGCATTAGCGCAGCCGTCATTGGTAAGGCGGTCGAGGGCTCCCCGTCGGTGCAAATGCGTACCTCGCACGGTCTGGAGCCGATGCCGATTTTTGAGCAGGACGAACTGACCCGTGTTTTTGGCGATGGGAACTCCTAACCTCAAAGAAGATTTGACTTTTGTATCGACCTATGATAAAGTTGGCTTTCGTGGATTGATACTTTCCAGTTGTATAGTGGTCTGGTGTACTTGACGTACCAGCCAGGGTACAGAGGAAGGCCATCGCGGCCCGTTAGCGGTGGCTCTCTATATGCTTAAGGAGGTCGCCGGATCACTGAGCGGTAAAAGGGAGGATAGAGTTGCCTACGATTAACCAATTGGTACGAAAGGGGCGCAAGCCCAAACCGAAAAAGGAAAAGGCGCCTGCTCTGCGCTATACCTCGAATGCGCTCAAGGGGCGTACTACGAAGCAGAGCAAGGGAAGTCCTCAGAAGCGAGGGGTGTGCACCCAGGTGCGAACGATGACCCCCAAGAAGCCTAACTCGGCGCTGCGCAAGATCGCTCGTGTGCGCTTGACCAACGGCATCGAGG
Organism: Anaerolineae bacterium; assembly: GCA_050117995.1. Classification (GTDB taxonomy): domain Bacteria; phylum Chloroflexota; class Anaerolineae; order JAAYZQ01; family JAAYZQ01; genus JBFFCR01. The sequence goes on along the minus strand of JASFLR010000248.1, from coordinate 1,734 downwards.
TCACAGCCTATATCCCTGGCGAGGGCCATGGGTTGCAGGAACACTCGGTGGTGCTGGTGCGTGGCGGTCGTGTGAAGGACCTGCCTGGTGTACGATATCACATCGTGCGCGGGGCATTGGACTCTAGCGGTGTTGACGACCGCAGGCGCGGTCGGTCCAAGTACGGGGCCAAGGCGCCTCGCAAGACCGTGGTCTTGTAGCATAGGGGGTCAAGCATGCCACGACGAAACCGTCCACCAAAACGCACCATTGCGCCGGACATCAAGTACAACAGTGTATTGGTTTCCCAGTTCATCAACAAGCTGATGCAGCAGGGCAAAAAGAGCACGGCCCAGCGCATCTTTTATGATGCTCTGGATATTATAGAAGAGCGGGCCAAGCGACCCGGCCTAGACGTGTTTGAGCAGGCTGTTAAGAATGCCACACCCATCCTCGAGGTCAAGCCCCGGCGTGTGGGTGGCGCCACCTACCAGGTCCCCGTTGAGGTTCGTTCCGACCGGCGCTTGTCCCTGGCGATTCGCTGGCTGGTCGGCTCGACGCGCAACCGCTCAGGCAAAAGCATGGCCGAAAAGCTCGCGAGCGAGCTGATGGATGCGGCCAACAACACCGGCGCGACCGTCAAGAGGCGCGAAGACACGCACAGGATGGCCGAAGCCAACCGGGCATTTGCGCACTATCGCTGGTAGGATCGCGCGCGAGTGTCTGCTGTCCAGCTCTATACCAATAGCTGGGTGACCCGGAATCTTGGTATCTGGGATTCGAGGTAGTCCGATGTCTAGGGCGTATCCCCTCGAGCGCACTCGAAACATTGGCATCATTGCTCACATCGACGCCGGTAAGACTACGACGACCGAGCGGATCCTGTTCTACACCGGGCGCACGCACCGGCTGGGCAATGTGGATGACGGAACTACCGTCACAGACTGGATGGAGCAGGAGCGCGAGCGTGGGATCACGATCACCGCGGCAGCGGTGACTTGCTTCTGGCGCGATTGCCAGATTAACATTGTAGATACACCGGGACACATCGACTTTACCGCCGAGGTCCAGCGCAGCTTGCGCGTGCTCGACGGTGGGGTGGTCGTCTTTGATGCTGTGGCAGGCGTGGAGCCACAATCGGAGACGGTATGGCGGCAAGCGGATCGCTATCATGTGCCCCGGATCTGTTTCGTTAACAAGATGGACCGCATCGGAGCGGACTATTGGCGCACGGTGGGCATGATTCGCGAGCAGCTTGTCTCGAATCCCGTGCCGCTGCAGATACCGATCGGCAGTGAGGACAAGTTCGTTGGAGTTGTCGACTTGCTGACGATGCAAGCCATCGTCTATGCCGACGACCTGGGAACGCGTCAGAGCACGAAGGAGATTCCGGAGGAGTTGCAGCAAGAAGCTCAGGAGCGCCGGGAGGAGCTTCTGGAGCGGGTTGCCGAGTGTGACGATCAGGTCATGGTCAAGTACCTGGAGGGTGAAGAGCTCTCGGTAGCCGAGTTGCGGCGGGCATTGCGCGACGCAACCTTGCGCGCGGAGTTGGTTCCGGTGCTGTGTGGTTCAGCGCTGCGCAACAAGGGTGTGCAGCCAGTCCTGGATGCCATCGTCGAGTACTTGCCGTCACCTCTGGACGTACCACCCATGACGGGGATCAATCCCCGCACCGGCACCGAATGGAAGTGTTATGCTGACGAGTCCGGGCCCTTTGCGGCTTTGGTCTTCAAGGTGGTCTCGGATCCCTATGTC
>JASFLR010000247.1:0-5619 GCA_050117995.1 Anaerolineae bacterium | reverse complement strand
ATCGTGCTTGCAGTGGTGCTTGTGTTGGCGATTCTTGCAGCTGCGATTTATGGTATGGCTGCCAATCCCGACATAACCTCGGTTATTCGCGATATCGCCATTATCGCACTGGCCCTTGTCACACTGATCATTGGTCTATTCCTAATCATCCTCATCTTCCAGCTTCAGAGCTTGATTGTTCTGCTGCGGGACGAGATTAAGCCAATCCTGGACTCTGCAAACCAAACCGCGAACACTGTGCGTGGCACAACCACGTTTGTGAGCGACGCGGTGGTCACGCCCATGATCCAAGTGGCCAGCATTATATCCGGCGTGGGACAGACATTCAAGACACTGGCGGGTACTGGCCACAAGCGAAAAGGTCGGAAAAAGACGCCAGCCAACTCCGCTGGGGAGTAGCCGAGACTGCATTGGCGCCTGTTCACTGTTTTACTATGATTGTCGAAAGGAGTGAGGCAAATGACAGATAAGAGTTGTTCTGGTGATTTCGTTGCTGGATTCCTCGTTGGGGCGCTAGTCGGGGCGGCCGCTGCGCTGCTATTCGCACCGATGTCCGGCGAGGAGACACGAGTCATGATCCGCGAAAAGGGCGTGGAGCTCGGGCAGCGGGCTGACGAGATGAGTCTCGAAGCGCGCAAGAGAGCCGAAGAGCTCCAAGCCCAGGCCAAGGAGAGAGCCGAGACGCTCCAGGTCCAGGCCCGGGAGAGAGCTGAGACACTGCAGGAGCGCGTCAAGGTAGCTGTCGATGAAGGTAAGGAGACTGCTATCAAGAAGAAGGAGGAGCTGCTGGCTCAGGTCGGCCAAGGAGAGGCGCCCGAAGAAGCAACTCCAGCTGAAGTGTAGGAACCGTTCCCTAAAGCGAGGCGTCGCGACGCCTCGCTTTCCTCATTCCCGCCAGTAGCAGTTGAGAAGGATAAAGTGATGAAGATTCGGACTTTTGATCCGCAGGACGTTGACGCATTGGTAAACATCCTCAAGGCAAACCAGCAATACGGCCATCCGGCCATCGACGGACCAGAGGCCATGCTGCGCGTCCAAAACTGCGAGGCCGCTGAATTCCTGGTCGCCGAGGAGGAGGACTCGGTAGTTGGCATGATCCGAGGCGCCTACGACGGCTCGCGAGCTATCATCTACCTTGCGTCGGTGCATCCCGACTTCCAGCGGCGTGGTATCGGGCGAGCGCTGGTACTAGAGATCGCTGAGCGATTCAAGACTCGTGGCGCCAGGAGCATTGCAGTTATTGTGCCTGGCGAGATCGGTTTCTGGAAGACGATGAACTTCCGCCAGACCACACGTGTGATGCATGCGTTCCCCATAGATGCTGTCTTGGAGTCCCAGCCATAGACAGCACTTCGACAGCCTTCAGGGCAAACGTCAAAAAGCTCCGCCCGTTTCTCGGGCGGAGCTTCTGTGCCAGGTGAACCTGTACGACCTTTGTTCAGCCAGCGCGGCGGGGCGTACCGCTGAGCAATCCCTCACGCCCGACAAACGCCCCCTGCACTTGGATCCCCCCACGCTCGATCTCAAAACCCCGGATCGTTTTGTCATGATCAGAGCCACGCATCTTGAGCACTGCAACCGCGCGATTCATGACACTATCGATCTCCACATACCGCAGCAGGATGACTGCATCTACGGCAAATGCCAGCCGTCCGCGATCACTTCGGACGAAATCGGGGCCGCTATCCTCGCTGAGTAGCAATGACGTAATCCCCTCCCGGCGCAGGCCGTTAATCAGCGAACCATGTTGGGAGCGCAGTTCCACCGGGTCCCGAGTGATCGTTTGCAGATGCGTCATGCTGTCCAGCACGGCCCGTTTCACACCCAGATCCCGGATAGCGCTGCTGATAGGACTGGTTGGCGACTGCAAACTCGCGACCAAGACCTCAGGAGACGTGAACACAACTCTCAGTCTGCCCTCCCGCTCCAGCGCCGGCAGGTCCCAGCCATGCGATTCTGCGTCGCGATGCAGGGTATGGGGGAACTGCTCAAAGCTAACCAAGAGACCAGGCTCGCCGATCCTGGCTCCCTCAACCAGGAATTGCATACCGAGGGTTGTCTTGCCCGTGCCAGGCGCACCTTGCAGCAGAGCGATGGAGCCAGGTACCAAGCCGCCGTGAAGCATCTCGTCCAGCCCCGCGACCCCGGTCGCGGACCGCTCAAGATCGGCTATCATTGCTCTCACTCCTGGATAGCTCTAGGAGACCTTGCGTGCCAAGAACCTTGATCTCTCCGCTCACAAATCCTCGAGTTGATCGGCGATCAAGCGTGCTCTGGACACAAGATCCGGCGCGAGATCATAGACCGCCAGGCCACGCCGATCTGCCTCAATGGCCTTGGAGTCGCCTGGCAGAAAACCAAGGATATGGAAGCCGGGCAACTGCTCGATTATGAACGCCTCATCGGCCTCAGAAGCCACCTTGTTGCCCACAGCATACACTCGCTTGATGCGTAGATCCTCAGCCAGCGAGTAGATCGTATGCGCCGTCTGGAGGCTGCGCCGCCCCGGCTCGACGACAACTATGAAGGCATCGACTGCGCCGGCCGTGCCGCGCCCAAGATGTTCTACGCCGGCCTCCATGTCCATGATCAGCACCTCGTCCTGGCGCAGCAGCAGGTGAGTCACCAGGCTGCGCAGAAGCGAGTTCTCCGGACACAGGCAGCCTGTGCCGCCAGAGCTGACAGTACCCATGCTCAATATGCGGATGCCGTTCTTTCCCACCTCACTCCCAGGAGGCGAGATCGCAAACCGCTCCGGGATATCGTCCACGCGCGGATTGAGCTTGAAGTAGCCGCCGATCTCGCCCTTGCGTGCCCCGGTCCGCTCATAGATCAGGTCCTCCATGTCAGCCACAGGCGTTATGGCCTCCGCAACTTCGAGAGGCACACCGCAGGCGGCTGCCAGGCCGGTAGCCGGATCGGCGTCGATAGCCAATACCTTCTGTCCTCTTTCTGCGAACACATACGCCAGCAGAGCGGAGAGGGTCGTCTTACCCACCCCGCCCTTGCCGGTAATTGCCAATTTCAGCATCCATCCTCCATAGACAAGTGATCTCCGATTAGTAGTTCCTGAGCACAATCGGCAGGTATATTCTGAACGGCGGTTCGTAGCCCAGGATGACGTCAAACAGGAACGGCGTGTTCAAAACCGTGACCCCCGGATCGGGCTCGGCGTCGCGCGCCCAGAAGTTGACGCGGTACTGGATGTACCGAGCTGTGGGGCAGTTGTCGGGACAGGTATCTCCAGCCGCATTCTCGATGTGCTGGCCCGGGGCATCGTAACCCTGCAGTGGCGCGCCCAGGCTGACGGCATCGTCAGGATATGGGTAGCGCGTCGGGTACCAGTCACCTGTGAGAACCTCTTCAAGCGTATTGCCCATACGGGTCTGCAAGGTAAGGTAGGTACCGTCATCAGTAATGGCGTGCCAGTCTATATTGTACCACTCTGTATCGGGGGAACCACCGTCAAAGATGCGGGAGATAAAGGCACCGGAGCCATAGCGCACCCCTTCTCCCGGAATGTCCCCGGGAGCCGTAAAGATGCGGCGGTGCCCGCCAAAGAGCATGTTGGAGCGGGCCATGTAGACGTCATAGTTGGTATGAGGATCTAACAAGCGGTCGTCATCCCAGGCAACAAAGACCCAGCCGTCAAAGATGGTGGGCCAGTGGGCCACCAGCGTGGAAGAGATCGAGGGGTGTCCCTGTCCGGCGTGGGGCGGCATATCCCTGCTGTAGTCGCTATAGGCAGGGTTGGTGGTGGTAAAGTTGTGCAACCGTGCGTTGTTGTTAACCATCACATTGTTCCCGCCGACAAACTCGGTGGGGGTGCCCACCGTGCTGAACAGCCGGAAGTAGATATCCGGGTTGGTAAAGTCCCCGGCCCCATAGTTGCGCCAATCTGCCCAGGCCACGAAGGCGTTGTAGCTATCGGATGCGGCCAGGGTCAGTCCGCTGCTGGTGGCCGACACGTCGGGATCGCTCTGCCATACCGGCCCGGTCTGCCAGGCCCGCTGGTCATCCTCGTTCACCTTATCCTGGCCTCCATACTGGAACTGGACAGGCCACGGGAATTGGCCGTCAGGCTCGACGGTGATGGTGCTGTAGTAGATGTCCGGGTCGTCGTTGGTTCCCGGGGTGCTGTTGCGAAAGTCCTGCCAGACGATGTGCATCGTCGTTACCGGCACCTCGACGGTCGTCGAAGCCACGCCATACGGCGTATCCTTGCTGATCGTGATGAACTTCATCCACTGGTTGATAGCCGCAGCAGGCGCTTGCTGCTTGAAGCCATTGGTCGAATTCTCTGGCTTGTCATTGTTGAGTCGCTGGTCTTGGACAAAGGTCTCACCCCCATCCTCGGAGTAGGTCATGTAGATGTCCATATCGCCTTCGCGGTTGTCCTCCCAGGCAACCACTACGTAGGCCACCGGCGCCGTGATCACCTCGGTCACCTGCAACACCGGCGGGTCCCCCGTTACTTCGTAGAGGATTTCCTGGACCTGCACGCCCTGTAACGCCGTGACGTCCGGCGCAGCCTGGGTCGTGATACCGGGATCGTCGGAAATCCGCGCGTCGTGGGCCCATTTGAGATCGCCGCCATCATAGTAGGAACGCACGGCGAAAATATCATAGTTGTTGTTGCGCCGGTCCTGCCAGACCACGTAGAAATTGCTGTCGTTGTCCACCGAGATGTCGGGCAGGATCTGGTCCTGATCCGCCGCCCCAGTATCCACCCTGAGATTGGCCCCCTGTGGGACTAGCGTAACGCCGTCATAGCTGTAGACCTGGACATAGATGTCAAAGTTCCCGCTGCGGTTGTCCTGCCAAGCAACCACGATGTCCCCGTTGGGGGCCACGGCGACCGAAGGCCGCTTCTGGTCGGCGTAGCCCACATCTTCGTTGACGCGGATAGGAGGCTGCCACGTTGCTCCCTCGTCGTCCGACCAACGGAGGTAGACGTCTTTCCCATATGTAGGGCTTTCCTGCCCGTCCTCCCAGACGACCACGACCAAGCCGGTGTCGAGGTCGGCGTGGATGTAGGGATAGCGCTGGTCGCCGTCGGTCTCAGCGTTGATCATGCTATCCGGCGCCAGCATATTGTAATCCGACGAGTTGCCAGACGCGCCCCAGGTGGTCTTCGGCGGCTCGTCGAAAATGCCCAGCGCCAGTGCGCTGTCACCGTTGATCTCCATGCCAGGGATTTCGGGAGGAATGCCCACCGTGCCCTCGATCGGCACGATATCCAGCGTGGAGGCCATATTACTGAAAAAGTCCACGTGGTCCTGCTCCACCCAGGAAAAGGGCGTGCGCACATCCACCACTTCCGGCCCCAGGACGTTGTTGTCCTCCCGCGACTCGGTGACAAAGCCCAGCGGATAGTCGGGCAGCTCGGCCCTGTCCACCTGAGCCCAGAGGTCGTAGGATGCGGTATCGGTGAAGATTCCACTTACCGATGTCTGAAACTCGACCGGCAACCCCACCTTCAGCCAATGACCCTGCACATCCCACCAATAGTCGCCAGGGATGCCGCGCAGGTCATCCGTGGTGGGGTTGATGTAGAGGTCCAGGAAGAAGTTGTTGCCCAGTTCCACGTCTGCGGTGCCCTGGTTAAGGATGGTCACA
>JASFLR010000246.1:0-5625 GCA_050117995.1 Anaerolineae bacterium | reverse complement strand
CGAGGCGCTCGAGGCCACCTTCACGCCCACCCACACACCCAGCTCCACGCCCACGAATACGTTGACCGCCGAGGTGACCTACGAGGCGCCGTCCCAGACCAGCACCGCTCCCACTGCGACCTCGATATCCATACCAACGGAAACCGAGGCGCCGCCATCTCCCACGCCCGGGGAAGAAAAACCCACAAAGGAAACACCACCGGGACAGACCAAGACGCCGCTGCCGCCTGGCCTGATAACGAGAACGCCCAACCCCTGAGTCCATAGCCTCAGCTGCAGGCCGTTGGAAGGGCACACATGGCCAAGTCTAACCAAACTCTAACCAACTTCGGACCGGATTCTAACCGGGATATTGTACACTATATAGGTACAGCCTGGAGGTTGCACACCTCCTTTCTGCTGTTGCCATAGCAGCGAGTGTGATCCCGAAAGGCTAAGCCAGAAAACCGCTGAAATGATGGGCGAGTTGCCAGGTTTCGAAGAACGCCCGGACACGCTCGCAGAAGGGGTCAGACTGGCAACATACGGGGAGGGCATTGACGGTTGGGGGGAATTGTGCTAGAATATCACCGTAGCGGGCTCGCACCCGCCCCGGCGTTCCTCAACATTGCAGTTGCCCTGCGGCGCTGCCGCAGGCGACATCCCAGTCCGTCGAGAAAAACCAGGAATGCTGGCCGAACTGGAAAGCCCCTCCGGGGCGCCGTCGGCCTCGAGAGGTCATGATAGCGGAGCACGCAGGTTGGTTGGAACAGGCTACAGGGAATCAGGATGAGTGAGCGAGTAGCAAGGCAGGGGGACATCAGGGAGGTAGGGCAAAGCTGGCGAGAGCGGGGCCAGAGCCTCGTGGAGACGGCCATCGTCTTTCCGATCCTCCTGCTCCTCCTCGCAGCCGTCATCGACTTTGGGCGCGCCTTTGACGCCTATATCGTGCTGACCAACGCCGCCCGCGAGGGTGCGCGCTGGGGCTCCGTCAACCCGGAGCTGCCGGTGGACGTGGTCAAGCAGATCGTCATAGACGACGTCCTGGGCTCGGGAACCAACATCACAGACTGGACCGGGTTCAACTACGGCAACATAACGGTGGTGGGTCAGGAACCAGAGTCGGATCCCTATCCGAATGCTGTGAAGGTCACTGTCCGTTATGAGTTTGACTTTTGGTTCGGTGGGATGATTGGCGCTCCCTCGGTGACTCTTACCAAGACTTCGGAGATGCCCAGGTGGCGCAACGATTGAGCGGGGGTGAGATGTCAGCTGATATCGGCAACAGCAAACCAGAGGGCGAGAGGGGGCAGGGGCTGGTAGAGTTCGCCCTGGTGGCCCTATTCCTGCTGCTGACAATGTTCGCTGTCATCGACTTTGCCCGCGTCTTTTTCGGCTACGCCACCATGGCCAATGGTGTGCGCGAGGGCGCGCGCTACGCCGTCGTCCATCCCCAAGACAACACCGATATTTTGGATGCAGCCGAGGCCATGATGTTTGTCCTCGGGGCGTCAGTGGAGGTGACGGTCACTTTTCCAATGACCTATACTAGTGTTCCTACGGGCACAGTTGAGGATTATGTCGATCTATCGGGCGAGCAGTGCAGTAAAACGAATCGCGGCAGCCGTTGCCCGGTGCTGGTGACTGCCGTCAGCGAGTTTCCCGTCTGGACGCCGGTCATTCCCAGCTTTACCATGGCGGCCAGCGCCACCATGCACATCGAGTGAGAGATCGGTGAGGGCGAAAGAGAGGGATAGTACGATGAACGAGAAGATACCTGCTAGCCAGAGGGGCCAGTCGCTGGTCCTGGTAGCGGCGGCCATGGTTGTTCTGGTCGGGTTCGTAGCCCTTGCCGTGGACCTGGGTAACGCCTACTATGCTCGGCGCACGGCCCAGAACGGGGCAGATGGGGCAGCGCTGGCTGGAGTGGCCGAGATGGCGATTGAGATCAACCACCGCAACAAACAGGTGGATGACAACATTCAGGCTGCTATGAACGAGTTTGCCGAGCTCAACGGCGTCGATGACACTGACACCAGCGACGAAGAGGTAAACAAAAACGTAGAGGGCTGGTACGTGGACATGATGGGCAACCGGGTCGTGGTGGATGGTGTGGAGGTCAGGGTCGGATCCGCGGAGGGGAATCGACTCCCTGATGATGCCTACGGCGTCGAGGCCATCACCCACATCACCGCCACGGCTTTCTTTGGCGGGATTTTCGGCTTCGACGGCTACCCGGTCCAGGCCCGGGCTGTGTCGCTCTTGAAACAAGTCTGTAGTGCAGATTGTGTGCTTCCGATCACCACTGACTTCACACTTATGTCAGATGCCGTGGAAGGAGAGTGTTTCAACATCTGGCGAGAATCTCAAACCGGCTCGATAACCGAGACAGTTAGTCCGGGACTCTACGGATGGGTGAGCTGGACATGGCAGGAAGCAGTATGCGGGAACGACCGGCCTTGCCCCGAAGTCGACCAGGGTGTGAACGGCTGCGACACGGGGGTCTTGACAAGCAACCTGGATCCGAGCAACTGTGCCAGCGGGTTCATTGAGGTTGGAGACTGGATGTCCAGTACCTCTGGAAAGATAAACGGAGATGATGTCAGATGCATGTTGGACTACTACCTGGGCATCCCACACCCCATCGAGGAATGTGGAGTGTCCTCTGATGAGGTCGTTCCGTTTATCTTCCCACTATATGACATTTCTACAGCGGATCCGTCAATACCCGATGGCTCATCGATCCCTTGTCTGCGTATGAGCGATCCCGACGACCCAAGCAGCGGCGGCTTGCACTATCGGGTCAAGGGGTTTGCCCGGATGGAGCTCCTAGGATACCAGTTGTCCCAGGGCACTTCCGAGGAGGTGAGCGTGGGACACGATGGCTACGGCTGTGTGACCATTGGGGAAATCCCTAACAACGGGAGCCGCATCACAGCCAGGTTCATCCAATGGGTAGAAGACTCTAACACCAGCTCCGAGTGCTACGATCCGTCGGGCAGCCTGCTGCATGGGCCCAAGCTCACCGAGTAAGCTTAGGCTTGCTATGCTCCTGCGTTGAGGCGCAGGGCAGTTCGACTAACACGACGGCCGGCGGAAGCGACAACCACCGCAGCTCCAGCCACCTTTAGGCGCAAACCGCCGGCCATTTTTGCGGATGGGGCCACCTGCTGGCCCCGCGCTCTCAAGAGCAACCGAACCTAGATTGCGTACCCGCCGCGGCACCCGGTGCGCCATGCCGCTCAGAGGGGACCTGTCGGGGGGGGAGGCAAGGGCCAAGCGCCCGGCCCGCTCCATACGCAGCCCGGACACGCCAACACACAGATTGACATTTCGCGCTGGTGTGCTATAATACGCCTGACATTCGGCATCTGGGGTGGCACCCAGGCCGGCAAACAGCGGCCCATCGTTTCAGCCATCCCCACGCAACAACCTGCCTCATGGCCGATGACGGCTCAACAGCAATAGTGGAGGGTGGAATTCATGAAACGTCGCAATTGGATCTGGTTTATCGCTAGCGCTCTTTTGGCCGTCCTCGCCGGTGTCCTGGCCATCTACTTTATAGGTCAGCAAGGGGGAGAAGAAGCGCCAGCAGAGGTGGCCAAGCAGGCCGTAGTCGTCGCCCGCGCCCCCATCGCCATCAACGACATCGTCCGCGTAGACTATGTGATGTTGGAGGAGAGAAACCTGGACGAGATCCCCAGCGGGGCCTTTGTGGCGGTGACCGATCTGACTGAGGAGGACGCCATTGCGCTCCGCGACATCGGGCAGGGAGAGATCCTCGTCATGGAGGATTTCTACTTCCCTGACGTGGAAGGACTGGGCATTCCGGACGACAAGGTCAGGGTAGCTCTGCCCGCTCAGGACATCCTCAGCAAGTGGGGAGCCATACTGCCCGGAGATCACGTGGATGTCCTGATCACCATGGACGTGATCCTGGAGAAGCCAATGTATCCCTGGGACCTGCGCACCGTGGAGGAGCTGGCGCTGTACGGCGTCGAGCGCGACCAGAGTTACGACTATGTCTCGGTGCTCACCCTACAGAACCTGGAGGTGGTCCAGATCCTCGAAGAGCCTGCTCCCGAACAGCAGGACCCGGACCAGCCGGTCGTGCGCAACCAGGCCCTGATCCTGCAGATGGACCCGCAGGATGCAGTGGTGCTCAGGTATCTGTTGGACGTGGTCGGCAGCGTAACACTGGCCAAGCGAGGCGCGGAGAACGAGGCTCTCTTTAACGTGCAGCCGGTCAATATCAATTACCTCATGCTGCGCTATGGCGTGATACTGCCCCAGCCGTTGGAGTGAGGGAGTCGCGAATGAGTTTCGATAGAGAAGCAGGACCAATGGGCAAGATCAGGGTGCTGGTGATTCCAGGAATGGATCCTGTCGGCGACTGGATGGCCGATGTCATCAAGCTGGAACAGGACATGACCGGTCTCGGCGTCGTGCGCGATCTTTCCCAGGCCCTGGAGACGGTCGACAAGCTAGCGCCTGAGGTCATCCTGGTCGACATCGGCAGCGGTATTCTGCAACGCACCGAGATCCTCAGCCGCCTGGCAGCGTCATCATCGGGCGCGGCAGTCATCGTCGTGGCCATGCTCGGCGAGGTGGACATGGTTCGCCAGGCCATGCTGCACGGCGCCCAGGGATTCCTGCTAAAGCCGTTCAGCGAGGCAGAGCTGCTCAGCAGCATCCGCCAGGCCTACGAACTGGTGCTGCTGCGCCGCGCCAAAATGCCCAAGCCCGAGGTCCCGACCAGGGCGGAGTCGATCCGCCGGTCCCACATCATCGCGGTGTTCAGTCCCAAGGGCGGCGTCGGCTGCACGACGGTGGCCATCAACCTGGCAGTTGCGCTAAAGCTCCTCACCGACAAGCCCACCATCCTGCTCGACGCTGACCTGCGCTTCGGCGATATCGATACGGCGCTGAACATCAGCTCGGCCACGTCCGTCGGAACCCTGGTTTCCCAGTTGGACGAGATGGACAACCAGCTCCTGGATCGCTCGCTGATCCCGCACAAATCGGGCGTCCGGGTAGTCGTCGCTCCGCCCCACCTGGATATGGCCGACGCAATCCGCCCGGAGCACCTGAAAAAGCTCGTGGAGCGCCTCGCAGAGCTGGACGAGGGGTATGTGGTGATCGACGCCTGGTCTACACTTGACGACTGCACGCTCTCGATCCTGGACAACTGCCAGCAACTGATCGTGATCACCACGCCACAGGTTACCGCCATGCGTGACGTGCACCGTTTTCTCGAAGTCCACGAGCTGCTCGGCTACAGCCGCGCCAAGATCCAGTTGGTGCTCAACCACTGCTACCACCGCAGCCAGGTAGATGTCAAGGAGTTGGAACGGGCTCTGGGCTATGCCATCGTACAGGAGATCGAGTACACGCCAAACCAGGTCACGGCCTCGCTGAATCGGGGGGTGCCGCTGGTGCAAGAGTACGAGAACAGCGCAGCGGCCAAGAGCATTATGCAGCTGGCGGAACGCATTATAGAGAACGGCAACGCCGAGGGGTCGGAGGATGCGGAGGATGAGCAGGCCGAGACAGAGGATAAGCCAAAGCGGCGCGGCCTCTTTTCCCAGCGCAGGACCGCTTAGGCTCGATAGGGTGGGAAGATGTCGCTAAGCTTGTTATTCGGAA
>JASFLR010000245.1:0-5625 GCA_050117995.1 Anaerolineae bacterium | reverse complement strand
GGTGCAGCGCCTTGTTTGAACCCCTCTATGGTCAGCCACAGCGGTCCGCGCGTCACGCGCAGGCCGTCAAGCCGGGCCCGGTCGGCCAATTCGCGGGCCTCCCGGGGTGTGTATGCCGCGTTGCGACTGGCCAGGGGCTCGTTCGCGCGTCGCAGTGATGGCGAGACCACAAATCCTGTGACCCACCAGAGCAGCAGCCACATTGGCGCGGACAGATCACGGCGGAGGTCAAAGATGAGCAGCGAGCCGGCGGGGCGGAGGACGCGGGCTACCTCATCCAGTACGGCGACCGGATCGCTCCAGTGGTGCAGCGACAGTGTGCTCACCACCAGATCCACGGAGCCATCCTCGAACGGTATCTGCTGCACATCCCCTCTTCTGAATGATACAGCCTGTGCCATTCCCCGGTGCTGGGCACAGGCCCTCGCTTCGGCAAGCATCTCTTCGGAGAGATCCACGCCGGTGACGTGCATCCCGGGCGCCTGTCGTACCATCTCGGCGACCAGATATCCGGGGCCACAACCGAGATCGACGGCCTTGCCATGCGCTACCATGCCAGTGGCGCGGCGCGCCACGAACCAGCGCATCAGTTTCATCTGGGGCATCCGGGCTACGCGGTTAAAGCCCTCAGCAATTTCAGGATCATCTATCCCGATATGATCGCCGGGGATGCGCTTGCGCGGGCGGCGGCTGTAGAGGCGCCAGGCTCCGGCAAGCAGGAGGGCGACAATGGGGATGCCGGGCAAGCAGACGTCACCGAGCCTACTCACCGGCGTCGTTCTCCGCATCTGGGGACCGGTAGCGGATATCGGCATAGACCACGCCGCGGCGCACCCGCTCTATCTGTTCATCGATCCACCGCTGCAGGCCCACGGCCTGCAGCCGCCTGTTGTCGCCAATGAGGTTCGGGTAGCTGCGAGCCAGACCCTCTATGCGCTCGCAGGGAAAATCAGGACAGTGGGCGCACAATTCGACGTTTCGCTCCCGGGCGCAGACGCGGATCTGGCATCCGGGATAGCCGCCGCCGGCCCGGCATCCGGGGCATCCCTCGCCCGATGCCAGTTCCTCAAGGAATGTCCAGAACTCGGTGAATCCGGAGACTGTGTGTCCCCAGAAGGGCCAGCCTTCCTCGGTCATCGCTGCCCGGAGTGCCGCTGCCCGCTGAGGTATCCGCGCGCGCTCGGCGCACAGATCGCAATAGAGACCGCAGTAGGTCACCAGTTCCATCTCGCTACCCTCCGCGATGGGGTGCTCGCACCCGCCCTCATCAGAGTGCTGCCGTTTCAGAGCCGCCAATAGGGGAATGCCTTACAGCCCCTCCAGCATTGCACTCTGGTCGATTATACCACATTCGGGCTTGCTCTGCCCAATGGAATCCGAGTGCGTGGAAGGCGAATCTGCAGGTGGGAGTGCCCTGGCGCGCACAATGGAGCGGGCGAACTCCGAAATCCAGCGTCGGCCCCTGGCCATTGTGAACCAGTCTCCCTGAAGCGGCGATACGGCTGAGCTCCCACGCCATCATCCGTGGGCTATCCATGTGATGACAACCATTTCTGTTTTATTCTGCTTATAAATAGTCGAATTGGGGGCTTGACAGGAAGAGGCACTTAGGTTATAATCTTGGTTAGATGAACATCTAATATAGATGGATATCTAAGTAAGATGACTGTCTAATTGCCTTTCTAGTGGGAAGGCTGTCCGCGAACTGCAGGTCTCTGGGCGGGGACAGCAGAACTAGGGATCGGTGGAAGGAGAAAGTCCATGTACTATCCCATGACTCCAACGTCGGCTATGGCCTACCAAGAGGGCCACACGAGGGAGAACCAGTCCAAGCACTGTGTGCAGGCTGGCAGTTCTCGGTTGTACGCGCGCTTTCTGGCGCGGATTGGTCGGGCGCTGGCTTTGGCTGGCACAAGCCTCCGTGAACGATACGAGCCAGCCTTCATCTCAGGTCCGGAGATGTCCCCGGCCACCCGCCAGTCTGATTGCTGCTAGCGGAACACTCACCGCTGCGGAACAGAGGGACCTCGATGGTGCGGGCCAGAATCTCTTATGCAACCGGCCTGGCTGGTTCAAACAACTGTGATACCGTCTGGGGCGACCGGGTCATCTCGCTGCTCGAGAGCAGGATGACCTGGTGCGCCCCAGGCCCTGTTTAGGAGGGCCTTCCTGCGACCCGATAGTGCAGGGGGAACTACCGGAACAAGAAAGGGGGAAAGATGGCGACACCAGATCTACAATTTGATAACGGCACGGCCTACGATCTGTTCGTGAGCCTGGCAGTGTTGCACGAACCATCTGACTTTGGTGTGCGTGGGGCGTGGGCTGCCGGCGTGCGCGCCCGGCTCTCTTCAAGAGACCGGGAGACGCTGGAGAAAAGCCAGGTGCTGTGGAGCGTGCCCTTTCACTGGATCAACAACCTGCCAGAACCCAAGGACGCCACGACCGCTCTCTTGTCATTGGGACAGGTACCTGCAGGTGAGCGGGTGAGTCTACTGGCGGTCTCTCCGGACGTTTGTGACGAGGCAAGGGAGCTCTTGGAGAGCGTAGCGTCGCAGCAGTCCTGGTCTGACGGGGATCTGGAGGCACTTCGGGCCGCGTGCCAGCCTTCACCCGAGCATGGTGGTAGCAAGAAGGCTCCCTCGTCTGAGAAGCTGTCCAAGATCCTCGATCTGTGGGCTCGGGCTGAGGAATTCGGTGAGCAATACCTGGGGGCGCTGCGCGCCTATCACGAGGCCTTTTTCGCCGAGGAGGAAAAGCGCATCCGTCCAGCCCTGCATACTGCGCTGGAACGAGCACAGGAGCTGGCGAAGCAGCTTTCCCTGCTTGATCTGTTGGAGGAACTCACACAGGGTGTGCGTCTGGACGACCTGCCCGAAGGCGAGGAAATGGTGCTGGCACCGTCCTATTGGAGCACACCGCTCGTGTTTATGGGCATGGCCAGCAAGGAGCGCCTTGTATGGTTATTCGGCGCCCGGCCTGCTGATGCCTCGCTTGTTCCGGGCGAGGTGATCCCCGAGTCGTTGCTCCGTGTGCTCAAGGCCATATCCGATCCTACGCGTTTGCGCATCCTGCGCGACCTATCTCAGGAGACGCTCGCGCCATCGGAGATTTCGAAAAGACTACGGCTGCGGGCACCGACAGTAGCACATCATCTCAAGACCCTCCGTCTGGCAGGGCTGGTTCAGCTGACACTGAGTGAGGAAAAGACGGCAAAGTGCTACGCTACTCGCCAGGAGGCAGTATCGGCTGCCTGCGAGTCACTGAAGAGCTTTTTGAGGCCAGACGAGGATGAGAGCTAAGAAACAGAGATTGCTATCGCCCCTCCTGCTGTGGTTCATGGGGACGATGATCCTGGCCAACATCGCGGCCATGATGATCTTTCCGCTGGAGTCGCTATATGTCCAGGAGTTGGGCGCCACTGTAGAGCAGGTGGGCTTGTTCTTCACCATTGCCGCGGTTGTCCCTCTGGTGTTTCAAGTGTTTGGTGGGTGGTTATCAGACTCGATTGGGCGGCTGCAGGCGATTGCTCTTGGCAGTGTGGGCGGGGTGCTGGCCTACATCTTCTATATCTTTGCGCCGTCGTGGGGCTGGTTGCTTCCGGCGTCTGTGTTGTCTTCCGTGGCCACGGCCTTTGTCGCCCCTAGCTTCCAGGCCTTCATCGCTGAGGAGTCTAGCGAGGAGAAGCGGGGACGGGTGTACGGCATCACCAGCAGCATGTTCTTGGTGGTCAATATCATCGGACCGCTAGTTGGTGGGGCTGTCGCCGAGGGTCTGAGTTTCACCGTGCTCTACTTGGTCGCCGGCAGTCTCTATTCGGTGGCGGCCATTATTCGCGTATTCATGGCCCGCTACGCTTCGCGGAGAGATAAGGAGGTGGGTAGATCCGCCAACAAACCCAGCTTGGGTGGTTTCAAGAAGAGCCTGCTGGCGGTTGGGGGCCTGGTGGTGTCTGGCGGCGTAGTGACCTGGATCTTTATCTCCGATGGGGTTCGTGACGTAGCCTTCAGCCTGGTCGGGCGACTGATGCCGCTCTACCTGGAGAATGAGATGGGTCTGAGCCTGTTCCAGATCAGCGCTCTGCAATCGGTCACAGCCGTTGTCGCCATGACGCTGATGAGTCCGGCGGGGTGGTTTTCAGACAAGAGAGGGGAGCGGCTCAGCATTGTGAGCGGATTCGGCGCAATCTCGATCGGCTGGGTCTTCTTTCTTGTTGGGAGCGACTTCTGGCACTTTGTCCTCTCCCGGGCTGTCGTGGGTGTCGGTTGGGCCTTGATCGATCCCGCCTATAGCTCGCTGATCTCCAAGGTCGTGCCTGAAAAGCTCAGGGGCACGGCATTTGGGCTCTTTTCGACGAGTCTGGGCTTGATCTCGTTGCCGGCACCATGGATCGGGGCGACTCTATGGGAGAGCGTGAGCCCGATCTTTCCCTTCTATGTGCCGTTGGTAGCCCTAGTGGCGATGCTCCCGGTCATGTGGTTCAAGTTCAGGCTCTCGCCGGAACTTGCGGTTGATACTGGTGACGTAACAGCCGCTGCTATAGAGGCAGCTACCGAATAATTGGATTCGCGTTTCGATCGGGACCGGTTTGAGAGCAAAGGAGGAATGCAAGATGGCGCAGTCTGCACGGTGGTATATGGATGTCGCGGGCCAGATCTTGGCTGGCATGGGCACCCGCACGAACGATGCACTCCAGGAATTCGTCGAGAAAAACGGGCTGTCTGATGGCATAGATCTCAATCTGGTTCAAGTCGCGTACGGCTTCAGCCCAGAACCGATTATCGCCGAGTTCCTGAGCAGGCGTACGCCCTATGCCAACCCTGACCCTCTCGTAGCACAGATGGATGGAGCGGTAGAGCGTGGATGGTTGGAGGCTCTGGGTGAGGATCGGTACAAGATCTCGGCACGGGGGGCAGAGGTAACGGCGGGGCTTTTTGAGCTTGCCGATGGGGTATTTGGTGCGGTGCAGCCGCTGCCTGATGACGAGCTGAGCCGCATCGTCGAGCTGCTGTTCACCGTGGTGGAGACAGCACGACAGCTTCCGGAGCCAGAGGACAAGTGGGCGCTTTCGTGGGGGGAAAAGTTTGACCGCGGGCCGGATGCACCGCTTATGGTGCGTGCGCGCCGCCACCTGCTCGATCTACTGTCCTACCGAGATGATGTGCATGTGGCTGCCTGGCGGCCCTATGGCATCAGCGGACAGGAGTGGGAAGCCTTTACCCTGGTCTGTCGCGGTGAAGCTGCCACCCCTGCTGAACTGGTGGAAAAGCTGCCGTACCGGCGCTACGATGAGGCGGCGTACCAGGATGCGCTCGAGAACCTGGTCGCGAGGGGCTGGATCGAGCAGGAGCATGGGGAATACGCTGCCACAGAGCAGGGAAAGGCCCTTCGCCAGGAGGCCGAAGATGCCACCGACCGCTACTTTGATGCGGCCTGGGCGAGCCTTAGCGAGGCCGAGATGGAAGAACTCCAAGGATTACTGTGCAAGCTGGCGGAGGCGCTAGAGCCAGCGGAGGATGAGCCAGAGCAGTAGCCGAGCCTGGAAAATCCACGAGTAGCCGAGGGGGCGGCCTGCATAGGTCGCCCCCTCAGATTATCACCACGTGCAGTAGCCTGGTGGATTAT
>JASFLR010000244.1:0-5641 GCA_050117995.1 Anaerolineae bacterium | reverse complement strand
GGCTCGAGCGACCCGCGGACCTGATCGTTCTAGCTCTTGGGGGCGACCCTCTGGCCCTGACCCGACAGACCCGTGCCGAGACGCCGGTGCCGCTTGTCGTGATCGCCGAGCCTGTTGGGGAAAGCATCCACTATGCCATTCTGGAGGCGGGTGCAGATCTGGTAGTACTTCGACCCTTTAGCGCGAGGCTACTCATCGCCCAGGTACAGGCTCTCATGCGACGGGCAGGCACCGTTCCCCTTTTCAGCTTGCCAACCCTGAGCCAGTCAGGCTTGACCCTGGATGCCGCCAACCGGACGGTAGAGATCGCCGGCCGCCGCTCCCGGCGGCTTACACACCTGGAATTCCGGCTGCTGTACACGCTAATGACCCATCGCGGACAGGTACTGCCATCTGATGTGATTGTCGAGCGGGTGTGGGGCTATACCGGCAGGGGCGACAAAGAACTGGTGCGGGGCCTGGTGAGCCGGCTTCGGGCCAAGGTAGAACCGGAACCCAGGAATCCACGCTACATTCGCACAGTGCCCGGAGCAGGATACTCTTTCGATCCCGACGGGGTCTGAAACCTCTCTCAGGGGATCTTGAGCTGGCAGGCCTCCGACATCTCAAGAATCGCACAAATCGAACCCCTTTGCGACATTCTTGATACCCTTTTTCCCCGATTTTTGCACACGAAATAGGTATCTTCAATCAAGAGCAGGATATCCTCCTGCCCAACGACTGATTGAGAGACAAGCAGGGAGGTAGACTAATGGCTAGTGCATACTGTCCAGATTGCGATGAGAAGATCGTCCTGAACAACCCCAGGATAGGCCAGAAGCTATTCTGTCCCAATTGTGATACCGAAGTTGAGGTGATCGGCATCGATCCTCTGGACCTGGATTGGGCGTACGACATGTCGTACGATGATGATGACTGGGATGATGAGGAAGACGAAGAGGACGAAGAGGACTACGACTGAGATCCTGGCACAAACTCTACTAGAGTGAATGATCGATATGGCCTTTGCCTATTGTCCAGACTGCCTGATAAGGCTGGACATTAAGCGCAGACCGCGAATGGGCCAGAAGGTGACCTGCTGGTCCTGCGGTGCAACGCTGAGGATCAGCGATCTCAACCCGCTGCAGATGGATTGGACCGCTGAGGCGACGCAAGAGGGCTGGGAAGACGACTGGGAGGTCGAGCTGGAGCGAATCTAGGATTCCTGGTCCAGGCTGATGGACTCCCCGCTCTTAGCAGGAGGCAGCGGTCGCCTACATGGTGGAGTCGGAAAGGAGCCTACATCATGGAGCGTGTGTACTGTCCGGATTGCGACGGCAGGATCATGCTCAGTTCTCAGGTTGAGATTGGGCTAACCTTGATATGTCCGTACTGCGATGCTGAGTTAGAGGTGATCAGCGTCGATCCGCCAGAGGTGGATTGGGCATACAACTGGGAATGGGACGAAGAGGAGGAGGAAGAGGTATCCTGGTAGCTGGGGGCGGCGGCCCTCGCTAGATCCCTCCAAGTTCGATTCCCAGTGCAAACAGGTTTCACAGGTAGTAAGGAGGAAGGAAATAGGTGATAGGAAAGGAGCCCATGTCTGGAGACGGTCAGGTTCGCGTGACCTTTAGACTGCCTGATACCACGCGCGCCGACCGGATCAGCGTTGTGGGCGAGTTCAACAACTGGGATTCGACAGCCACCCCGATGCACTTCCGCAGTGCTAGTGCCGAATGGATGGCGGCTGTAGTTCTGCAGGTTGGCCAGCGCTACCGCTTCCGCTACCTGTTGGACGGTAGGGAGTGGCTTAACGACTGGTATGCTGACGACTATGAAGACAACGCCTTCGGCGATAGCGACTCGGTGGTCGATCTGAGCGAGGTCGCCACGGGATCTTGAGCCTGAATGGCAAGTCCCCGACGACAACAAGAAGACAAGCTTTCCGGGCCTGATGGCTCCGTAGTAAGGATGCATCGAACATCCAAGTAACAAGGAGAAAAGAATGGCTTTCGCGTATTGTATCGATTGCGGGAGCAGGATTTATCTTGGTCGTAAACCGTGGGTCGGGCAGCCGGCGTACTGTGAGGAGTGCGGCGCTGACCTAGAAGTTATCAAGACCAACCCCCTAGAACTCGAGTGGACCGACGACTTGGTTGATCTGGATCCGGAAGAGGAGATGGATCTGGAGCACGAGTCGATGTCGGCCTGAGCCGCGCGGGGCCCACTCAATCCAACCCACGCACCATGGCGCGCACCCGTTCGTCTGCACCACCAACGAGGGGCGCGCCATGACCAGGGCAAAGGATATCGAACTCTAGCTCAGCCATGCGGCGAATCGAGGCGATAGCCTGGCCCATGTCCATGGTGAACCCCTTGGGTGGTGGCCCAAGCCGTCCCCTGCGATGATCTATGGCATCGCCGCAAATGAGCAACCCCTCTGAAGGAAAGTGCAAAGCGATCGCGCCGGGCGAGTGACCAGGCACGTGAACAACTGTGGCACCACCCAGCACATCCAGATGTTCGTTGTCCCGGACTGCCAGATCGATAGATACGGGCTCGGCAGAGGGCATCAGCGGTGCTATCAGCCAGAAGAGAAAGCGCATGACAGGGCTCTGTGGAGGGAGCGGGGCTTGTTCGCCCGAGATGAACACCGCGTCATCCGGGTGGGCCAACACCCGAGCGGAGGTACGCCGCTTTAGGGCAGCCGCGCTGCCCACGTGATCGAGGTGGTGGTGGGTGATAACAATACGGTCCAGGCTGCGCGCGTCCAGACCCAGGCTGTCGATGTAGGCCAGGATCGTCTCGTCGCTGCCTGGCATGCCAGTATCCACAAGGGTCAAGGAGCTGCCCAACAACAGATAGGCATTAGCCCCCCTCATACCTGGTATGCGGTGAAGGCTGGGAATAATCTCCATGGCAAACCTCCCGCGATCGGGCAGAACCGGCGCCCACCTCTGAGCTGCATGGCACTCCTGCTCCCGGTGGATTGTCAGATCCAGCGGCTCAAGATGGCAGATGGCTAGCACTGACCGGTAGATTTGATGCTAGTTCCTCCTGTGGATAGGATCCGGCACCAGCTAGTCGGGTATCTGGCGATCCCCTATGAGCAGAGAGTAACGTCTGGTCAGACGGCGATCTGACGATCTCCTCCGAGCAATGTAGTGCTTGGTCAGTCTGAAAGCTAGCGATCCCCTCGGAGCTGCGGACACCTCTAGTCTGGCAGTGTGGACAGGTTGCTAAGAATCGCGTCCTGCCTGGCCCACATGGCCGCTCTCTCTTCCTCGTCTGCGTGGTCGTAGCCCATTAGATGCAACATGCCATGCACCACAAGCAAGTCCAATTCCTGCTCTGTAGAATGGCCGTGCTCTTGCGCCTGTGACACGGCGCGGGGATAGGAGATGATCACATCGCCCAAGTAGCCGCCAGCCTCGGGTGCGGCGACAAAGGGTCCGTCGTCCTCCTCTTGCGTGCCAAAGGCCAGGACGTCAGTGGGCGCATCGATGTCCAGAAAATCACGGTTCAAGGCCTGGATGCCGTCATCGTCGGTGAGCACCAGCGCCAACTCTGCCGGTTCGGAACCAGTCCAGGCCTCGAACTGCAGAACGGCGCAGGCAACTGCCTGCAAGCGCTCCGCGCAGACCTCACCAGCAAATTCCGGCGCGACCTGCACATCAACCTCGACCTGGAGCTTGCCCTCTGGCATCAGACCTCTACCTCGCGCCCATTGACGCCGATGACCTTGACCGGTTCTGGATACTTGACCCGGGGATGGAACACGCCCTTTAACACACTCAGGAATGCAGCTCGGATTTCCTTGAGGTCACGCAGGGTCAGATCAGATTCGTCCAACTGCCCATCGTCCCGCTTGCCCCTAATGGTATCGGAGATGATCTGGTCGATCTCCTCGATCGAATCTGGCTCAGCGCTGCGAACCCTGGCTTCGGAGGAGTCGGCCAACATGAGTATGGCGGTCTCACGGGACTGGGGCTTGGGACCGGGATAGGTAAAATCCTCTTTGCGCACGCTATTTGCATCGTCGCCGGCCTCTTTCAGCGCTATGCGGTAGAAGGCCAGCACCATACCCGTCCCGTGGTGTTCAGGGATAAAAGCCGCAATAGCAGAGGGCAGCCTGTGTTTCCTGGCGAGATCCAGCCCGTCGCTGACGTGACCCATAATGATCTGAGCACTGGTGTAGGGGTCCAGCCGCTCGTGGGGATTCACGTTGCCCACGCGGTTCTCGGTGAAAAAGAAGGGACGTGCTGTCTTGCCGATATCGTGATAGTAGGTGCCCACCCGTGCCAGCAGGCCATCTGCCCCAATCCGCACCGCAGCTTCCTCTGCCATATTGGCAACCAGCAGCGTGTGATGATATGTGCCCGGCGCCTTGAGCAATAGCTGCCGGAAAAGGGGATGTGTGGGCCGTGATAGCTCCATAAGCTGGAAAGGAGTGATCACATCCAGGAGGGAGCTAAGGGCAAAGAAGGCTGCCAACGCGAGGCTGGTCGCAAGGCCACCGGAGACGAGGCCTACCATGGCATTAATACTAACTCTGACTAGGTCCTGCTCTGACAGAAGCAGACCAAAGAGAATGATGGTGACAGCGTTGGCCAATGCAACTGCGACGCCTGCCCGCAGAAAGGCCTTCAGCCGGTCTGCTTGCCCCAGACTCAGTCCGCCCATCAGCGTGCCGATCAGGAGATAGGCAACGATCTCAATAGAGCCGCCCGCCACGTACCCACCAAGGAGCGCCACCACCACGCCACTAGCCAAACCTAGAGCTGGCCCAAATAGGATGCTGAGGATCATGGATAGGGCAGGAAGGGGATAGAGGTAGGGAATCACCGAGTCGGGAAAGGCAAGCATGAGTTTGCCCAAGGCCACAAAGATGGTAATGAGGAGCACAGCCACCAGGGCTGCCCGCCACCGCATCCAGATCATGGGACGGAGGCGGAATACGAGCAGGACCAGCAGAATGGTGGTGAGCACGGCCAAAGTAATGATTCCCGCCACGGCGGGCCACTGGACATCACGCTGGCGCAGTCCAAAGGCGTCGAGCGTTTCAATAGCCTGAGCGCTCACACGGCTGCCTTCGCGGACGATGGCCTCGCCCTGGCGGACGGTGACCATGACCGGCTCGGTGGCCTCCCTGGCCTGCTGCCTCGCCTCATCGGTACGTACTGCATTGTAGAAAGTGTTGGCTGTTACCAGATCGCCGGCGATGGCTTCAACCACGGTGGCCTGGTCGCCACTCATGCTGAGGCTAATAAGCGTGGACAGGCTACGCCGGACCTCTGATACCCGGCTCTCCTGGATCTCGCCCTGCATGGCTCTGACCAACACGCGCACCGTCTCGTCCTTGACCTCCTGCCACTCCTCCTCGTCAAGCGCTAATATGATCTCGATGACTCCCTGAGGCAGATCCAGGTCAGGGATAGCAGCCAGCCAACTGGCCTGCTGCTCGGGTGAGGCATATGGATCCTGGCGAACGGTGCTCATAAAGTCCAGGATCTGCCGCGCGCGTACCTCCTGCTGTCGGGCGACCGAGGCATCGGGCGGATCAAAGATCTCCTGAACCGAAGCTGCCTGGGCATCCCGGGCCTGCTCGGTACGGATCTCGCTTTCATAGGTGAGGTCGTATGGAGCGAGGATGGTAAGGGAG
>JASFLR010000243.1:0-5653 GCA_050117995.1 Anaerolineae bacterium | reverse complement strand
GCACGGACCAGCAGGTCGCATGCAGTGCCCAGGCGCTCGCGCAACGTTTGCCAGCCCATTCAGGGCCGCCGAAGGACAAGATCATGTTCCCTGGAGTTTGACCGAAGATATGGACACACAAAAAGCCTGGCACACCATGACCGCTGCGGAGGCGGCGGACGCCCTAGAGACGGATCTGCAGAAGGGCTTGACCGCCGCACAGGTGAACAAACGCAGGGAGCGATTCGGCACCAACGAGCTTCGAGAGGCGCCCGGGCGCAGCTTCTGGCGAATGCTGCTCGATCAATTCAACCAATTCCTGGTGCTCATCCTCATCGTAGCGGCTATTATCTCGGCGATCATCGGCTGGACCGAGTTTAACCAGACGGGCGACACCACGGAGTTCATCGATGCCATCGCCATCATGACCATCGTGATCCTCAACGCGATCCTAGGCGTGGTGCAGGAAGGCCGGGCAGAGGAGGCGCTGGCAGCGCTCAAAAAGATGGCTTCGCCCAATGCGCGCGTGTTGCGCGATGGATACACACAGACGGTGCCATCACGAGAGCTGGTGCCCGGCGATGTCGTGATCCTGGAAACGGGCAACTATGTACCCGCGGACGTGCGCCTCGTCGAGAGTGTGAATCTGCGCATCGAAGAGGCTTCGCTGACTGGCGAGTCGGTGTCGGTGGGCAAGGACGCCCGCGATGTACTGAAGCCCGAGGCGGTGCTGGGCGACCGGCACAACATGGCCTTTATGAGCACGCTGCTCACCTACGGGCGCGGTCAGGGTTTGGTGGTTGGCACCGCCATGGATTCAGAGATCGGCAAGATCGCCGAGATGATCCAGTCGTACGAAGAAGAGCCCACGCCGCTGCAGGTCAAGCTGGATCAATTGGGCAAGACGCTGGGCATCATCACGCTGGTCATCTGCGGGCTGGTTGGGGTGTTGGGTGTCGTTCGCGACACGCAACTGGGCATCCTCTTCAACCAGGGTTTCGGCGCCTATGTGGGCCTGGAGGAGACGGTCCCCAAGCTCATCGAGATGTTCATGGTAGCGGTAAGTCTGGCGATCGCTGCCGTACCCGAGGGGCTGCCAGCCGTGGTGACGATCGCGCTGGCCCTGGGCATGCAGGAGATGGTCCGGCGCAATGCTCTGATCCGCAAGCTTCCCGCCGTCGAGACGCTGGGTTCGGCCACAGCTATCTGCTCGGACAAGACGGGCACGCTGACCCAGAACGAGATGACAGCGGTGCAAATGTACGTAGACCGGAGCCTGCTGACGATCACCGGCGAGGGATACAAGCCCGAGGGCGAATTCCTGGACAGCGGCGAGGTCGTGGGTTTGGGAGGCTATCCCGGCATGCGACTGCTGCTGCGCGCGGGACTGCTCTGCAACGATGCGCACCTGGAGGAGGTCAGCGAGGGCGAGCAGAGCCAGTGGCGCATCGCCGGTGACCCGACCGAGGGCGCCTTTGTGGTGGCTGCTGCCAAGGCAGGCTACTGGCAGAACAGCCTGGGTGAGGAGTACCCGCGCATCGCCGAGATCCCCTTTGATTCGGAACGCAAGCGCATGACTACCTTCCATCCCGACCCGCGCTACGGCGACTATGTGGCCTATATGAAAGGCGCGCCCGACGTGGTACTGGGCCTATGCAAGCAGGTTCTGGAGGACGGGATCATGCGCCTGCTCACCGACGAGCGCCGCCGCAACATCCTGGAGGAGAACGCGGCGCTGGCGGCCAATGCGCTGCGTGTCCTGGGCGTCGCCTTCCGGCCGTTGAAGTCAGTGCCAGACAATCCCCAGCCCGAGGACAGCGAGACCGGTTTCACCTTTATCGGGTTGCTGGGCATGATCGATCCAGCCCGCCCAGAAGTGGCGCCGGCAATATCCACTGCCCGAAAGGCGTACATTGAGACGGTGATGATCACGGGCGACTATTTGAACACAGCCCGGGCGATCGGCAAGGAGATCGGCCTGCTGGAAGATGGCGACCGCGCGCTAACTGGGGCCGAGCTCGACCAGATGGACGACGAGGAGTTCGACGCCATCGTCGAAGATGTGGCGCTGTACGCCCGCGTATCGCCGCAGCACAAGGTCAAGATCGTGGATGCGCTCAAGGCGCGGGGGCACGTGGTGGCTATGACCGGCGACGGCGTCAACGACGCACCGGCACTCAAGCGCTCCAGCATCGGCGTGGCGATGGGCATCACGGGCACAGACGTCTCCAAGGAAACTGCCGACATGGTGCTCACCGATGACAACTATGCCAGCATCGTGTCGGCCATCGAGCAGGGGCGCGTTATCTATTCGAATATCCGCAAGTTCGTGTACTATCTGCTCTCCTGCAATATGGCTGAGATCGCCATCCTGTTGATTGCCATGATTGCCGGCGCACCACTACCCCTTCTGCCGATCCAGTTGCTGGTGCTCAATCTGCTCACCGACGGGCTGCCGGCCCTGGCCCTGGGCGTTGAAACAGGCGATCCGGACATCATGGATCAGCCACCCCGCCCGGTCAAGGAACCGATCATCAACCGCGAGATGGTCATAGGGATCGCCGTGCAGACGGTAGCCATCTCGATAGCCGTGCTAGCTGCGTTCCAGATCGGTCTGGAGTCAGGCGAAGCCCACGGCCGGACGATGGCCTTTGCCACACTGTCGATATCAGAGTTGCTGCGGGCCTACACCTCGCGCTCGGAGCGATACTCGCTGTGGTCCATCGGATTCTTTACCAACAAGTGGATGCAGTGGGCCGTATTGAGCTCGATGGTTGTGCTGATAGCCATCATCTATGTCCCCTTCCTGGATCCCATATTCGGCACAACCTTCCTGACGGGCGAGGACTGGCTGGTCATGCTGCCGCTGATCCTGATACCTTCGGTGGCGGCAGAGCTGAACAAGTGGGTACTACGCAAGCTGAGCGAGGAACGGCAGAAGGCACGGGTTGCTGCCTGAGCTGCCGGTAGTCCTGGCAGCCCTACTCGTGGCATACAGCACCTACAGGGTCCGTGAGCCCATCTCTGCTCAGTAGAAACGAGATGTCTCGCTGCGCTCGGCACGACATCACGCAGGCGCCAGTGCTGGACTGTTGTCCAGCGAGAGCAGGAGGGAGTGCGGCAGGTTCCTCCGCAGCGCGTGCTTGAGAGGCCGCCCTAGTACCCTTCGACTGGGCTCAGGGTGACTCGGGCTGGCATAGCTGGCGGCATAGCCGATCGATCTCTGTCAATCGTCAAGCGTCAGGGCCTGTCTGGCATGGGCAAGGATGTCGGCGTGGTCAAAGGCCAGCGGAGGGGGTGCGAGGAGATCGAACCAGCCCACTTCGGCAGCATCGTCACCGGCCTGCGGCCGGATAGCCCCAGACTCCCCTTCCCCCAACAGTGCCAGGTAGACCACGCTGACGGTCCAGCCCCGTGGATCGCGGCCCGGAGTGCCAAAAGTGTGAAGCTGCTCGAGGCGTGCGGGTCTGGTGCCAGTCTCCTCCCACAGCTCGCGACGGGCGGCGTCCTCCAGAGGTTCGTGAGGATCCACGAATCCACCCGGTAGCGCCCAACGCCCCTCAAATGGCGGGTTCTTACGCCTGATCAGCAGCACCCTATGCTGCCCATCCACAGAGGCGACCAGCACTACGTCGACGGTAAGGGCGGGCCGTTCATAACGACTTGAGGTGGACATGGCTCGTCTCCATATGGCAATCTGGTTGGATATCCCCAATGTGATGCAGATATCACCAAGGCATCAGCGACTCGAGTTCTCTATCGGGTTCCGCGACAAGAACTCGAGCAGTGCAGTCACGAACAACCTGGTGCTTGTCAGGGGCAACCCGTGACCGCAGTTCGGCAGAATGCACAGTTCGGAATTCGGCATCGCCTGGTACATGGTAGTGGGCACGTGTACCGGGAAAAACAGGTCACGATCGCCGTTCATAATCAGAGTCGGGCGGGTGATCTCGGTCAGATCCTCAGGCTGGAACGGTAGCTCGTTTGGTCGATGCACGGAGCTGACCCAGAGATCGAGAATGGTATCGGCATAATCAACGCCGTGGGTTTCTCCGTGCAAGGATTTCAGGCTGTCGATCCACTCGGCCGACGCCGAGGCCCTGACCTTGCGCACACGAGCTTTGAGTTCATCATCAAAGGTGTACGTGGCAGATACCAGTATCAGGCTGTGAACAAGCTCGGGACGCTCGAGGGCCAGGAAAAGCAAGTGCATGCCGCCTGATGAATGACCACAAAAGTGCGCACGCTCGAGACCGAGTGCGGTGGCGAATGCTGCGCTATCGCGGGCCAGTTGAGTATGAACGATCTCCCCCTTGGGATTCGTGGTCCTGCCATGACCGCGCATGTCCGGCACGAACAGCCGGTAGCGTTCGCCCAGACGGTCCAGGCAGGGTCCGAATGTGTTGTGCCCGGTACCTGCAAAGCCATGCAGAAGCACCAACGGCTGAGCGTCCGGTGGGCCGTATGTCTGATAGTACATGTCAATGTCGCGAACCCGAATGCTTGGCACGTAGCACCTCGCTCAGACTCTTGCCAAAGTCGTGGAACAGGATCGGGCAGGGTAATAGCCCATCTGCTCAAACAAACCGTGATGCGGCATTCATCGCTTTTGTGCTTCGATCAGGTACTTGCTCGCCAGGAAGCTCAAGCTGCCTCCTGTTTCAAGCCGCGACTGCAACCCAAGCAGTTGCTCCGAGTGGGTTGCCACCGAGAACCCAGGCACAAGCCAGGGCACAGCCTTCAGGTAGTAGACAATCGCGCCCACGTCGGTAAAGGAAAGCTTTCCTGACCAGTCTTGGGCGTCGACGATGTCGAAGCCGGCTGCCCGCAACTTGGGCACATTCTTCTCCAATGTCGCGTCAGGCCACTGGGGTTCGGCACCGAACACAGCCAACAGATCATGCGCATAGAGTCCGTGCACCTGCTGGGTCAGAAAGACACCGCCCGGGGCCAGAATGCGGGCCACCTCTCTGGCGTTGATGGCAGAGTGGCGGTTCAGAACGAGGTCGAAAGCACCGTCGGCAAAGGGCAATGGGCCCTGGGCAGTCACTGAAGCATCCACAACCTGAACTCCGAGGGGTAGCAGCCGGTCCGCGCACAGCCTGAGATTAGGCGGATAGTTCTCTGTCGCTACTGCCCGGTCAGGCCAATGATCCCGGAGCTCCAGAAATCGCTCGGCACCGCCGGTATCCAAATCAACGACAGATGAGACATAGTGCATCGCTTCAGCGGCCCGCGAAAGGTAGGACCAGGGAGTCTGCTCTTCAATCATGCGGCCGTCGGCGTAGGAAAAGTCCCAGCCGGAGAAAGGCTGCTGCTCCTCACGCTTCCATGCCTCAACTAACGCATCTCGATCCATATGCCATCACCTCGCGGGACGCCTCGACTGCTTCAGATGGCAGGCGGCGTTTGCAGGGACTCGCAAGCATGCACAGCGCCGACAGCCCTCGAATGCCGGCTTCTTCTGCTGGAGCTGCGGTGCCTTGTGCAGCCCAGCCACGGACAAGACCACCAAATCTTCAGCCGCTTCCAAAAGCCTCTCATGATGATTGACAGGAACCATGATTCTCCCGCTAACCCCCAGGAGATCCTGCTCAGGCTCCAAGAATTGACTCAATGATCCCAGATCACGTAATACCAGTTCTTGTCAACTCGCTCAATCAACATCCATTGA
>JASFLR010000242.1:0-5669 GCA_050117995.1 Anaerolineae bacterium | reverse complement strand
CTGCCGGGCGATCCAGTCCGGCTCTGGGCTTCTTGCGAAACAAGGGCAGCAGGGCAAACAGGCTAAGCACCACGGGGACCACTCCCAACTGGAAGCTCACGTCGTCTTCAGGGCCAGGCACGCTGACCCCAAATCCCCACCGGGGTGAGAAGAGCTGGAAGAACTCGACAAAGTCGCTGCCCCACGCATAGCGCCCACCGTACCACTGGTCGACGCGGACAAAGCGACTCTCCGTCATGGCCGGCAGGGCAAAAACAGCGCTCAGGCAAACGCCCAGGATCAGACCGAGGGCTACAGGGAACAGCAAGTGACCCAGGTGTCCCAGAAAAGGCAGCAGCGACTCGCGCGTGAGCTGGCGGAACGGCTGCTCGTCGTTGGCACGAGCAAGGGCCAGGGCTGCGATGAAGAACACCAGGATCAGAGTCAGCAGCAGCGTCACCAAGGGGCTGGTGAACATCAGCGCGGCATAGGCAAAGGCCAGACCCACGATGTTGATCAGCCGCAGGCGATGCAGTGCCGCCCACACGCCCCACAGGACCAACGGCACAAAGACATACGCGACAGACTCTGCCAGGGCCGCCCGGACGTAGATATCCACCAGGCGGTAGGGGATAACCATATAAGCGACGGCTGCTACCAAAGCGGGCCGACGTCCCAGTACCCGCTTCACAAAGCCGTACATTGCCAGCCCGGAGGCCACGACGGACAATGCAAGGACGATCTTGACCGCACCGGTGTAGCCCGCGCCAAGCAAGTAGAAGGCCTCAGCTACGTAGGTCGCCAGCGGGCCGTAGATATTAAAGAACGGATACCCATAGCCGAAGGCAAAGTCAGGCTGCCAGCGCGGATAGGGGATGCCATCCTGGATGCCCCGGTCAAATTCGAACAGAAAGTAGACGCTGTGCCTGGCATCGTGGGCATCCCATTGGTATCCGGGCTGCAGCAACGGACCGATAGCAAACAGCGAAAAGAGGATAACCAGCAGGATATTGGGATCAAAGCGTGATGCTCTGCGCTTCGCAGGCTGCATGTTAGGGGACATCGAGAAACACCGTTCTGTCTTCGCGGCCCGCGACGAGAGCCCGGTCGCCGCTCTCGACCAGGTATAGACCTACTGCCAGCTGCGTGGGCTGGGCGCTTGGCGCCTCTGCATCCTGGCCCCAGTTCAGTTGGTAATGGTCTACGATCACCTCGCCGGGCTGCCAGCTACCGGTAGGGCACTCGCCATCGCAGGGCCAGGTATCACGCTGGGCGATCTTGGCGCCATCTGCAGCCAGGACGTGGACAAAAGCCGTATAATCCTGCGCGACTGGCTCTACAGCTTGCCAGGTCAGCGTCGCGGTAAGTGACTGTGTGCCTCCAAGCTCGACCGGCTGCCCGACCCTGGCATCGAGGAGCAAGATCTGGGGCGTCCCGGCCTCCACAGGCTGGAACAAAGCAACCGGCTCGGGGCCGGGGTCGACCTGCGTGTAACGAGGTGCCAGATAGGGATAGCTGGCCAATACGACGAGTGCCACAACGCCCGCCAAGGCGGGCAGCTCAGAGAGACGCCGGTCGAGGCGGATCACCGATCCTGCCAGGAATGCCAGGGGCATCCCGCTGAGCGCCAACACTTGCCAGGGGTAGGTGAGTAGTTGCTCGAATCCCGTTACCTGCCAGAACCACGCCGATATGGGGAGGCACAAGAAGACGAGCACCAGCAAGCTGCACAGCCAGAACCAGAAAGCCAGAGGCGGCGCAGTTTCAGGGCTGGACGATGTGTCAGAGCCTCCCTGCGGCCTGTCCCGCTTGCCCACGTACAGGGCCACTGCAACTATGCTCAGGCCGACAGTCGCAACGCCCAATTGGTACGACTGCCCACGCTCCCAGGCCGCAGAGAGCAGTTGGAAGGGATGGAGAAACTGCTCGCCGAACGGGACCTGCGTTTCCGCTGTAGTCCCGATCGCGAACAGCAAAAAGAGCGCCAGCAGCCCAGCGGTCTCGACGAGCGCGAGCCAGTGCCAAGACCGCCTGGTGCTCACGATGATGCCATAAGCTATGAGCAGGGGTAGCGCCAACGTCGCCAGGCCGGGCTGTACCCACAGCGTCGCTGCCGCCAGGGCCAGGCTGACGGCGACGGCGCCAACCATGCTGCGCAGGTTCTGCCCTGCAAGATGGGCAACCGCCCACAGGATCCAGGGCCAGAGCGCCCACAACCACGCCTCAGCGTAGGCGCCGCGTACATACACGGTGCTCAGGTGCCAGGGCAGGTAGGTGTAGACGGTGGCTGACAGCACACCGCCCTTGGCCCCCAGCCGCCGGCGGGTCCAGGCATAGGTACCGAGCGCCCCCAGGAGGAAGGCGAGCCCATAGCCCCATTTGACAGCCACGATGCCGCTCCCGCCAAGTCTGTAGACAGGCCAGACCAGCACATAGGACAAGACCCCCTCGCCACGCACCATGCCGGCAATCCCGGCCCAGTCCGGCGCTTCTAACAGGTGGGCAACGTTAAAGGCCGGCAGAAAACCACTGCCGGCTTCAAAGAAACCAGGATAGGTCAAGGGTGCAACGGCAAATACGGTCAGGAGGAGGACCAGTATCCAGTTGGGGTCGAATCGAGTTCGCAGTTTCACGTGTCCTATGCTTCCATCTGCACTTCTTGGTCCGAGCGCATGCGGGCCACCGCCTCATCGGGCGAGAGCGGTTCGTCTAACAGCCGCAAATAGAGATAGAGAAAGACGTCACGGATGACGGCCGTGATCGGCACCGCGATGAGCATCCCCCAGAACCCAGCCAGCTGTCCGCCGATCACCAGCACCATCATGACCAGGGCCGGGTGCAACTTGACGCTCTTGCCCGAGATGCGCGGCACAAGGATCAGATTCTCCACCAGTTGGATGACGAAAAAGGCCACCGCCACCCACAGCGCCGACACCGGCCTGGTGGCAAGGGCAACGAGGATCGCGGGAATGGCCCCCAGGTAGGGCCCGATATTGGGCAATACCTCAAACACGCCAGCGATGATCCCCAACACAGGCGCAAAGGGCACCCCAATAATGAGCAGCGCGACAGTCGCCAGCGCGCCGACAAAGAGGGTGAGCAGCAACTGGCCTCGCACGTAGGCCCCGAGCACATCATCGATCAGGGCTGCCAGACTGCGGACATCTCCCCGTAGCTCGGGGTGAAGCGCCTCCATGATGCCGCTCTTCACCCGGCTCTCGTCGTGGAGGATATAGAACAGCCAGAAGGGGATAATGATCAGGCCAATGAGAAAGTTGATCGAGCCGAACACCGTACTGATCATCCCAACCAGATTATCCTGTATCTCACCCAGGATCCCTTGGGCAATTTCCGACAGATTGTCCTCGACTGTAGACTTCAGGCTATCGGGTATGTTGCTCTCGTACCACTGCTGGCTATCCCGGACCAGGTTCCCGAGTTGTTCGCGGTATCGGGGAATGCGCTCGACAAAATTCCCCACCTGCGGGCCGATCACCGGCACGACAAAGGCGACCAGACCGCCGATAATCAGGATGAACAGCAGGTAGGTCAGGATGATCGATACAGGTCGGGCTGCCCCCCAATCACGCAGCCGGGAGGGCAAGTGCTTCTCCAGCCAGTGTACGATCGGCAGAAGCAGGTAGGCCAGGATCAACCCCAGCACAAAAGGCACCAGGACCGGCCGAGCCATCCAGAACAGGACTACCACGAGCGCGCTCATCGTGAACCAGAGGACAAAGCGCTTGAACCTGGCAGAGTACAGGAATGACATCGAACGCTCCTCCATCAGTCTGTGCAGTTCCTGATCAACGTTTCGGCATCGCTGCCAGCCTGAAAGCCCGGCGCCCAGTGGGCCAGGAACTCGACATTGCCTGCCGGCCCAATGAGCGGCGAGCGTATCAGTCCCTTCAGGCCCATGGCCCGGGACGACGCCCACGCGATCAGGTCCTCCAGCACTGCGCGGTGGACTGCTCTATCCCGGACAACGCCGCCGTCTTCCACCTGCTCGGCACTGGCCTCGAACTGGGGCTTGATCAACGCCACAATATGTCCTTTATCCCGCAACCAGCCACTCGCAGCCGGAAGAACCATCTTCAGGGAGATGAACGACACGTCAGCGGTGACCAGATCGATCGGCTCCGGAAAGGCCTCCAGATAGCGGGCGTTGGTCCGTTCCATGACAACTACCCTGGAGTCCTGCCGCAGCTTCCAGGCGAGCTGTCCGTAGCCAACATCGATAGCGTACACCCGGTCTGCGGCCCGCTGCAAAAGACAATCCACAAAGCCACCAGTGGACGATCCCACGTCGGCCACGGTCCACCCAACAACATCCAATCCAAAGGCGTCCAGTGCAGCGGCGAGCTTGAATCCCCCACGGCTAACGTAGGGTGACGCGTCCTTTACCGTGACATCCGAGGCAATGGGTACTCGCGTGCCTGGCTTGTCCACCACGCGATCGCCAATCGAGACACGCCCGGCCATGATCAGCCGTTGGGCATGCTCCTGGTCTTCAGCCAATCCCTGCTGGGTGACCAGCAGGTCCAACCGCTCCTTGCGCGCCCGGGCTACCACGTCACCAGGCCCCTTCGATACAGAAAGTCGCAGCCCTGCCCGCTGTATATGTCACGGTGCGGTATCTCATGATGGAGTATAGGATACCTGTAAGCAGGTGAAAAGTCAAACCGTTGCCGGCAACGAGAGTACTATGGTCCGGAGCCACAAGCGCACAAAGTTGACGGATCAGGGCGAATCAGGTATCATCCACCCATTATCACCAGCGTCATAGGTAATGCAATGAATTTTCTGTTCACCAACGTCTACGGTCTGCTCAGGACGCTGCGGCCCAGGCAGTGGGTCAAGAACGTGTTCGTGTTTGCAGCCCTCGTCTTTGACCAAAAGCTGACAGACTGGCCCATCCTGCTCGAGACAGTCCTTGCATTTGTCCTCTTTTGCATGATTTCGAGCACAGTCTACATCATCAACGACCTGGCTGACATCGAGAAGGACAAGCTGCACCCCAAGAAAAAGCGGCGCGCGCTGCCCTCGGGGCAGCTCCAGCCGTGGTTTGCCGTCCTGTCGGCAGTAGCCATACTGGCCATCTGTCTGCCACTCTCTCTCTGGCTGGATCTCTACTTTGGCCTCATCGTCCTGGGCTATTTGCTGCTGAACCTGGCCTATTCCTTTGCCCTGAAGAATGTGGTGATCATCGATGTGATGGTCGTGGCCTCTGGCTTTGTGCTTCGTGTGGCAGCCGGTGTCGTTGTCGTTGAGGCTGAGCGATTCTCGCCCTGGCTGTACCTATGCATGATCTTCTTGGCGTTGTTCCTGGCAATCGGCAAGCGGCGGCACGAGCTGGTGCTCCTCGAAGAGGGCGCCAACAGTCACAGGAAGATTCTCGATCAGTACACGGTCAAGCTCCTCGATGACATGACCTACCTGGTTACTACGGGGGCAGTGATATCCTACTCCTTATACACCTTCTCAGCGGTTAATCTGCCCGCCAACCATACCATGATGCTGACCATCCCCTTTGTTATCTATGGCGTATTCCGCTACCAGTACATTATCCACGTCAAGGGTGAGGGGGGTGCCCCCGAGATGCTGCTCTACACGGACAAGCCCCTGGCCTTGGATTTCCTTCTGTGGGGATTGTCTGTGCTGCTCATCATGTATTTCTTCAATCCATAGGC
>JASFLR010000241.1:0-5676 GCA_050117995.1 Anaerolineae bacterium | reverse complement strand
ACTGGGCAGCGAGGCTCTGCCGGAGACGGGAACTGGACACCCGGGAGGCAATTGTGTCTGAGGGGCGCACCCCGGTGCGCTGGTGGGTGTGGGTTGTCTCGGGCCTTGTCGTAGCGGCTCTGATTGGGGCGTTCATCGTGTGGTGGCGGCCTGTCTACGACTTTGTCTCAGATCCGGAGCAGGTACGCGGCTGGACGGAGGGTTTCGGTGCGTGGGGGCCGATCGCCATCATTGTGTTGCAGATAGGCCAGGCTATCGTGGCGCCGATTCCGGGGCAGGCGATGCAAGCGGTCAGCGGCCTGCTGTACGGTCCCTGGCTGGGCATTTTGTACTCTGTGATTGGCATGGCGCTAGGTTCGTCGCTCGTCTTTTGGCTGGCCCGGCGTTTTGGACGACCACTGGTTGTCCGGCTAGTCGGGAAGGAGTCGATGGATCGACTGGATGACCTGGTCCAGCGAGGAGGGGTGCCCTTTTTCTTTCTGATCTGGCTGTTCCCCTTTGCGCCTGATGACCTGGCTTGCATAGCTGCCGGTCTGACGCCGATGCCCACTGGCCAGTTCCTGGTATTGATGATCTTGGGGCGTATGCCAGGGATCGTGGTGTCTGTCCTGGTAGGTGCTAATGTGGCTCAGATCGAGCCGGTGTGGTTGGGGGCCTTGTTGGGGGCAATCGCTATCGCAGCCCTGGCAGCGTGGCGTTGGGGTGGACAGGTCCAGGGTGCTGTGCTTGACGTCATCGAGAGGCTGAGTGGGAGGTCACAGGATTAGGTGCAGTCTTTTTTGTGGGCGTGGCTTGGCAAATTAGTCCAGCAGTGCTATACTTGGCACAGCACTCGGGTGGTTGAGCGCTCAGGGCCCGAGGTGAATATGGCCGGTCCTGCGCTCGACTGCGGTAGATCGAAGAGTGGGGATTAGGAATGGCAAATACAATTACACTAGCCCGGATTCCACTGCTCGTGGTGGTGGTTCTCTTGCTTTTTCTCGGTGGCCCAGTGGTTCGAGTCATCACCGCTGGTCTGGTGGCTGTGCTCATCTTTATGGACACCCTGGATGGGATCGTGGCGCGACACCGCCAGGAGACGGGGATGTTGGGCAGCAAGCTCGACATCGCCGTAGACCGGATCGTGGAACAGGTGATGTGGATCGTATACGCTCAACTGGGACTTATCTCCGCTGCCATTCCGATCATCTTTATCATCCGCGGTGGATTGGTGGATACTGTGCGCAGCTTTAGCCTAGTGTGGGGCGAGACCTCCTTTGGCATGATGCGGACAAAATGGGGCCAGCGGTTGGTTGCCTCGAATTTTATGCGCAGTTTGTATGGCGCTGCGAAGGTGGTGGCGTTCTGTACACTTGCCCTGGCGCTGGGACTGCAGGACTTGTGGGCGAGAACCCCGAGGGAGGGCTGGGCTGAGGGCCTTTGGGTCTTTGCCGTGGTCTGCAGTTGGATCGCCACAGCTATTTGCTTGATTCGGGGAATACCGGTGCTTTTGGAAGCGCCCACCCTTCTCCGAGACTTGGACGACAAGGTAGAACAACAGACAACACAATGAACAATCTGGAAAAACTAGCTACCGATCCCCGGATCATGCGCCTGGCCATGAGCCTGAGCCGGTATACACCCGAGCGGATCGGTCACCATTTGTCCTGGCGGGTAGCCAGCATCATCTCTCAGTTCAAGCCTGCGGTGTACCGCGTGGTGCAGTCGAACCTGGGTCCTGTGCTGGGCACTGTTGAGAGTAGTTCTGTGCTGGACCAGATGGCTCGCAAGGTGCTCTACGTTGCGATTCGGGGCTACTACGACCTCTTCCGCGCTCTGAGGCTGTCCATGGAGGAGATGGCTGCCCTGGTAGATCTGCCGGATGAGACGCGGGGCATCGCTCGTGCGGCATGGGAGCGGGGTGAGGGTACGGTGCTCGTATTCCCGCACCTGGGAAATTTCGATCTGGGGGGGCATGCTATCATGCCCCTGCTGCCGGAGATGCAGTTGTTCACCCTGCCTGATCCACCTCCTGGTTTTCAACTGCTCAACAGTTCGCGGCAGCGGGGCGGTATCAGGGTCACACCTTTGAGCACGAATGCTCTCCGCGACGCAATCAAGCTTTTGAGGCGTGGGGGAGTGGTATCGATAGCTGCCGATCGCCCGGTCAGCGAGTTGGATGAGCTCTTCTCTTTCTTTGGACGTCCGGCGCGGGTGCCTTCCGGGCACGTTCGCCTGGCGCTTAGGACCGGCGCCAGTGTGATGATTGGATACTGTGTTCTCTCTCCAGAGACGCAGAGGTACGTGATGCGCCTTGAGCCTCCCATGGAGATGGTGCGTACCGGGAACCGCGAGGAGGAGATGCAGCTGAATATGCGGCGCGTCCTGGATGCACTGGAGGAGATCATCCGCGCTTGGCCCGAGCAATGGCAGATGTTCGTGCCGGTCTGGCCAGAGTTGCTGACGGCGTAGGGAAGGAAGTTATGCGCATCCTTATCACCGGTGGGGCAGGTTTCCTGGGGGCGGCTTTGGCAAACCGTCTGGTGAAGGAAGGCCACACGGTGTTGGCTCTGGACGATCTCACGGCTGGCGATCCCCGGCGCCTTTCCCCCGCGGTGCTTCTAACGCGCGGCGATGTCCGAGACGTGCCCAAGTTGTGGACGCTGTTGCAGGGCGTGGACTGTGTTTATCATTTGGCAGCTCGGGTCCGCGTACCGGAGTCGATCCACTATCCAAGCGATTATAACGCGGTGAATGTCGGCGGCACAGTGGCTGTGATGGAGGCCATGCGCGATACCGGAGTTCGGCGGGTGGTGTTCGCCTCGTCCGGGGCGCTATATGGGGAACAGGGGCACCAACCGGTACATGAGCACCAGCTGCCCAATCCCAATTCTCCCTACGGTGTGAGCAAAGTTGCCGCCGAGTACTATCTTGCCACGCTTGGCACGCTATACGACATCGAAACGGTATCGCTGCGTGTGTTCAATGCCTACGGACCGGGCCAGGACCTGCCACCCAGCTATCCCCCGGTTGTCCCGCAGCTGCTGAGGCAAGCGCAGGCCGGCGGGTCGTTGGTGATCTTTGGAGATGGCACTCAGACCCGAGATTTCGTGTTCCTCGACGATGCGGTTCATGCACTGGTGGCAGCGGCGACGGCCAGCGACGTGAACCGGGAGGTGATCAATATTGGCTCGGGATGGGAGGTCAGCATAAACGATCTTGCCTCGTGTGTGGCCCGGGTATCGGGAAAGCAGATAAGTGTGTTGTATAATCAGGGTCAAGCTGGCGGTGTGTCACGGCTTGTAGCCGATGTGGGCCTTGCGGAAGAGCTACTTGGCTGGGTACCGATCACTGAACTAGAAGAAGGCCTCCGTCTGACGCTGGAGCGCGATCCTCGATTCCAGTAGTCGGGCTGTTCTGCTGCACCTGTGCAGTCGATTTGCTTCAGAGTGTCCCGCTCTCACGCGGAAGCGCAGCTTTGCGGTTCTGTGTCCATGTGCAAGGCGGCCGAGCCCTTGCGAAATCGTAATACGACCTACGTTCAAATTCGTGCCTTTTGCGTATAATGGTGAGCAGTAAACCTATCAGGAGGTCAATCGTGTTCAAAAAAGTGGATGATGTATTCTTTAACGTAGACGATATGGCCAAGTCGGTAGCCTTTTACCGAGACACACTGGGCATACCGGTCAAGTACGAGTCAGAGGATTGGGTGGAGTTAGACGCAGGAAACGTGACTATTGCCCTGCGTCGGTTTGGATCGGGGCCCGAGGGTCGCCCGGAGTTGGGCGTGGGCGAAGGGGCGACTATCGTCTTTGAGGTAGATGATATCGAGGCTGCCAAGGCAGAGCTTGAGGGCAAGGGGGTCAAGCTACTCGGAGGCGTGTTCAACTATGGGTCGGTCAAACTGGCGGCATTTGAAGATGTGAACGGCAATGTGCTCCAAATCTACCAGCATGTCGGATAGTGAACGATTGAGCTTGATGGCGGTGTTCGCCCATCCCGATGACGAGTCGTTTGGGATGGGGGGAACACTTGCTCGCTATGGTAGCGATCCCGATGCCAGGGTAGTTTTGGTCTGTGCAACTAGGGGCGAGGCCGGCGAGATCAGCGATCCAAGGCTGGCAAGCTCCGAGCGGCTGGGCGAGGTGCGGGAGCAGGAGTTGCGTTGTGCCTGCCGGACGTTGGGGGTAGAGGAACTCTACTTTCTTGACTACCGCGATTCGGGCATGGCTGGCACACCGGAGAACAACCATCCGCGGGCACTGGCTCAGGCTGATTTCGATGAGGCGGTGGGCAAGGTCGTGGCGTATATCCGGCGCGAGAAACCTGACGTGGTAGTGACCTTTGACGAGAATGGTGGGTATGGTCACCCTGACCATATTGCCATCCATTTTATGGCCAAGGCTGCCTTTGCCGCATCGGCCGATCCAGGCCGGTACAAAGAGCAGATCGAGGCCGGTCTTCAGCCCCACCAGGCCAGCAAGCTGTACTTCACTGCTATCCCGCGGCGGTTCTTCCGATCTGTCGTCACAAAGATGGAGGAATTGGGGATGGAGGTGCCGTCGCGCTATCGGGAGCGCCAAGAAAGTTTTGGACTTCCCGACGATGCCTGTACTACGGATATCTATGTCCAGGACTTTTGGGACACCAAGCAACAGGCGGTCACCTGCCACGCGACCCAGCTCAGTGCGGACAGTATCTTTGCCACGCTGCCGCCGGAAATCATGCGGGAGCTGCAGGCCAGAGAGTGCTTCCAGCTTGCCGAGAGCTCTGTGGGCGAGGACCAAGACAGCCACGATCTATTTGCCGGTCTAGGGTGACCTGCATGGGCCAAAAGGGTACGTGAGGCAATATTGTGGCCTGTTTCCGGCAGCCGTTGCAGCTGAAGGAAACAGGCCACTTCTGGAGTAGATGCTCTCCGGTGCACGAGATTCTTGGCATCCACTACGAACCGAGCATACTGGCTGTGATCGGCGTGATCATCGCCGTGTCGTTTTTGGGAAGCAAGGCGTTCCAGCGCGTCGGCGTCCCTCAGGTTGTGGGCTTTATTCTCATAGGCGTCGCTTTGGGTCCCTCTCTGCTCAATGTCGTACCTCTGGAGTTGGGAGACCAGCTCGTAGTCATCAGCGAGATAGCCCTGGGTCTCATTGGGTTTGATATTGGCAGCCACCTGTTGTTCGGTGACCTGCGCCGGTTGGGACGGAGTATCCTCACCATTCTTCTTTTTGAGGCCATTGGTACGTTTCTCCTGGTGACGCTGGGCATCTACGCGCTGACCCAGTCCTGGTACACGGCGTTCATCTTTGGCGCGTTAGCATCGGCAACAGCCCCTGCAGCAACGGTGGACGTGCTTGCAGAGTACGATGCAAAGGGACCGCTGACTACCACCTTGCTGGCTGTGGTTGGGATGGACGATGCGCTGGCCCTGCTGCTCTACAGTGTTGCCGCTGCCTTTGCCGAGTCGCTTCTGGCTCATGCGGGACCTCCTTCGATAGTGCAGATCCTGAAACTACCGCTGATCGAAATCGGCGGGGCGCTCCTGATGGGTGGGGGGCTGGGACTGGTGCTGGACCAGATCATGTGCCGGATGAAGGTACAGCACGACGCGATGGCAGTCTCCATCGGTTTTGTGCTCCTTGGCGTGGGTCTTTCGGAAGCGTTTGGTTTCTCGTTGATCTTGACCAGCATGATCATGGG
>JASFLR010000240.1:0-5687 GCA_050117995.1 Anaerolineae bacterium | reverse complement strand
GGGCGGAGCCAGGCTCGATCCCTCCTACGTCGTGCGCTCAGCGAACCGCAACCAGCGCACAGCCACTCAGTGCACCGCTCTGTACGGCTTTCGCTGCGCCCGTTCTCTCGACTGAGCCGCCTGCCTGCAAACCAACTGCTCGTGCTGGACAACAGACCAGCACCCATTCCACCAGGGCGCGGTCACAACGTAGGGGCTACGCTCCGTGGTTACCCAATTGAGTCCGCGACACCCGTCAGTTCGACGAGCGAGTGCCATCTGCTCGCGAGGATAAATCTCCTCTCATAGTGGCCCTGAATCTGTGGGGGCAATCGCCCTGTTTACCCGATGTGGTCTACCTTGTTGCGCTGGGCCACCTCTGACTCCCAGCTCGTGATGGACAACTGCCCACCACATGCAGTCTGCCCAGCGTGCGGCCGAAATGTGTTTGGGGTCCTTGCTGTTGCCCAATTCGGTCACTACCCATGCCTCCATGGCACTCCTTGGCCCCAGACTATCGTGCCAAGCAAGCCGAAACGTCCGCATATTGATACGTTTGAGCGTTTGAAAGCCTCCCTTTGTCAAGTCCTCATCGCGTCCCTCTGCGTGAACTCATACCCGTAGAAATGATCTACAATACCCCTGATACCTGCGAGACTATAGGAAACCGGAAACCTGAACATCAAAATCCGTTCCAGGAGCGTCAGGAAGCCGAGTTCTTGTGCTATAATGGATGTATGAGAATATAACAAGCCGCAAATCTGCCAGCAGAAGCCATGCACTCACTCCGCCGCCTTGCAATCGATGCACTCGCCAATTGGCGCCGCTCCTCACGCCTGCGCTCCGCCGTGCGCCTTGGGGCCGTGCAGGAGCTCCTATGCTGCTATTTGACTGGCTGATCCCGGTGTTGTTTCCCAGAAAAACACGGCATCGGGATCGGGGGCACCGAGCTTGTCTCGCCTCGGCGCTTTGCTGCGCATCACCGGATATGCTATACTTCTCCCACCGAGGATCGTGCTCGGCAATCGCACATGAGCAAAGGAGGGCAGAATGGACCTGGGATTGAAGGATCGAGTCGCACTCGTCGCCGCCTCCAGCAAGGGGCTGGGCAAGGCCTGCGCGCAGGAACTGGCTCGCGAGGGCGCCCGTGTCGTCATCTGCGCCCGCGACCCCGAGCAACTGGTGGCTGCCGCCGACGAGATTGCGTCCGCCACCGGCGCTGAGGTACTCCCGGTGGAGGCTGATCTGACCGACCACGCGCAGATCAGGAACCTCGTCGCGCAGACGCTGGACCTCTTTGGCCGCATCGACGTCCTGGTAACCAATAACGGCGGCCCGCCAGCCGGCTACTTTGACGGCTTTGACGACGAAGCCTGGTTGCAAGCCCACCAGCTCACCCTGATGAGCGCGGTGCGCCTCATCCGCGAGGTCCTGCCCGCCATGCGCGCCCAGAAGTGGGGCCGCATCGTCAACATCACTTCCGTCTCGGTCAAGCAGCCCATCGACAACCTGCTCCTTTCCAATGTCTACCGCCCCGGCGTGGTTGGCCTGGCCAAGACCCTGTCGGCTCAGGTAGCCGCCGACGGCATCACCATCAACAACGTCGCTCCCGGCTATACCCGTACCGATCGCGTCCTCGATCTGGCCCGCGCTCGCGCTGCCGATGGGGAGCAGACTGTGGAGGAGGTCTTGACCGGCACTGCGGCCGATGTCCCCCTGGGGCGCATGGGCCAGCCCGATGAGTTGGCGGCGCTGGTCGCCTTTCTCGCCTCCGAGCGAGCGGGCTACATCACCGGAGCCACGATCCAGGTCGACGGCGGCTATGTTCGTAGCCTGTTGTGAGTCGATCCTTGCGTCCCTACTTCCCACTCTCTCTCCTTCGGCTTGCTGCAAGGCCGCACTTCGAGTATAATGCGGGCGCCTTGACGCCCGGTCCGGTAGGCTCGGGCGTCGACACATGCGCACACCCCAACTCGAGTCTGAGGCAAAGGAGCAAGAAGCATGCAGAAGAAAGGTAGGGTCTTTAGTGGAGCGCGACCCACAGGCCGCCAGCACCTGGGCAACTATCTGGGTGCCATCCGCAACTATGTGGCGCTCCAGGACGACTATGAGTGTGTTTACTGCGTGGTCGATCTTCACGCGCTCACCACGCTGGAGGATACCGACAAGCTCGTCGAGTGGACTCGCGAGATGACCCTCGACTGGCTGGCAGCCGGCATGCGTCCCGAGGAGACCATGATCTTTGTCCAGTCGCACGTCCCCCAGGTCACCGAGCTGCATACCATCCTGTCCATGGTTACGCCGCTGGGCTGGCTCACCCGCCTGCCGACCTTCAAGGACAAGGTCCGTCAGCATCCTGAGAATGTCAACTATGGTCTGGTCGGCTATCCGGTGTTGATGGCCTCAGACATCACCCTCTACAAAGCCGATACGGTGCCTGTGGGCGTCGACCAGGCGCCCCACCTGGAGTTCACCCGCGAGATCGTCCGCCGCTTCAACCACCACTTTGGCGAGGTCCTCGTCGAGCCCCAGGCCAAGCATACCCAGTTCACTAAGGTCCTGGGCATCGACGGTGCCAGCAAGATGAGCAAGTCGCTGGACAACCACATCGAAATTGCTGCCGAGCCGGAGGAGATCTGGCAGCGGGTGCGCACCATGGTCACCGACCCTGCCCGCCGTTACCGCGATGATGCGGGCCATCCCGAGGTTTGCAACGTCTTTACCTTGCACGGGTTCTTCTCCGCCGATGAGGTGGACCAGATCGAAGCTGATTGCCGGTCGGCGGCTATTGGCTGTGTGGATTGCAAGAAAAAGTTCGCCAAGAATCTGAGCGACCACTTTGCGCCCTTCCGAGCCAGGCGCGCCGAATTCGGAGCCGACCCCGACTATGTCTGGGACGTGCTGGCGGAGGGCGCTCGGAGGGCGGGCACCATCGCCGACCAGGTACTTGGCGAGGTCAAGGCTGCCGTCGGGCTGCCCCAGTAACTTATCGGGCAGAGGCGGGCCGGCTGCTGTCA
This sequence comes from Anaerolineae bacterium, assembly GCA_050117995.1. Taxonomy (GTDB): domain Bacteria; phylum Chloroflexota; class Anaerolineae; order JAAYZQ01; family JAAYZQ01; genus JBFFCR01. The sequence continues at coordinate 2,691 of JASFLR010000240.1, read as the reverse complement.
TTGCGACGCGTACGTACCATCAACAGTGAGACCATGGATCAAGAGGCCATTCGCAATTTCTGCATCATTGCCCACATAGACCACGGCAAGAGCACGCTAGCTGATCGTCTGCTGGAGCGTACCGGCACGGTCAGCCAGCGCGATATGGTCGCCCAGGTGCTGGACACTATGGACCTGGAGCGCGAAAAGGGTGTGACCATCAAGGCCTCGGCCGTGCGCATGGTCTACCAGGCCGCCGGTGACCGGGAGTACGAGATCAACCTCATCGACACTCCTGGGCACGTCGACTTTACGTACGAGGTCAGCCGGGCCCTGGCTGCCTGCGAGGGGGCAGTCCTGGTCGTCGATGCCAGTCAGGGCGTTCAGGCCCAGACCCTGGCAAACCTCTACCTAGCCCTCGACGCCGACCTGACTATTGTGCCCGTCATCAACAAGATCGACCTGGCCTCGGCCCGCCCCGAAGAGATCGCGCAGGAGCTGGAGGACCTGCTAGCCATTCCTGCCGAGGACGCCATCTATACCTCGGCCAAGGAGGGTACCGGCGCTGATGCCGTCTTGCAGGCTGTCGTCGAGCGCGTGCCGCCGCCCCGGGGCAGACCGGACCAGCCCCTGCGGGCCCTCATCTTCGATTCCCATTACGACTCGTACAAGGGCGTCATTGCCTACTTGCGCGTCGTCGACGGCTCGCTGCACACCGACGAGCCGCTGTTGCTGATGTCCAATCACCGCCGTGTGGAGCCCATCGAGCTCGGTGTCTTCCGCCCGGGCATGGTACCCTGTGACATGCTGGGTGCCGGTGAGGTGGGCTATGTCGCCACTGGACTGAAGACGGTGCAGGACTGCCGAGTGGGCGACACCCTAACCCTGGCCAGTAGGCCAGCCAGCCAGCCGCTTCCTGGCTATCGACCTGCCAAGCCGATGGTCTTTGCCGGCCTCTATCCCGCCGATGGCGACGACTATACGCTGCTGCGCGATGCGCTGGCCAAACTCCAGCTTAACGATGCCTCGCTGGTCTACGAGCCGGAGACCTCGCATGCCCTGGGCTTTGGCTTTCGTTGCGGCTTCCTGGGGCTCTTTCACATGGACATCATCCAGGAGCGGCTGGAGCGCGAGTATGATCTGGACATCGTGTTCACCTCTCCCAGCGTCGAGTATCGCGTGCTCCTGACCAATGGCAGAGAGCTTGCCGTCGACAATCCAGCCGAGCTGCCTCCCGAAAACGAGATCGAGGGGATCGAGGAACCTTGGATGCGCATCCAAATCTTCACTCCTGCCGAATACATCGGCCCGGTTATGGACCTGGTGATCAAGCGGCGGGGCGAGATGAGCAAGATGGAGTACCTGGATGCCAAGCGGGTGCTACTCAGCTACGAGATCCCGCTGGTCGAGATTCTGGTGGACTTTTACGACCAGCTCAAGAGCCGCACTCGCGGCTACGCCTCGCTGGACTATGCTCCCGTCGGCTACCGGCCCGGCGATCTGGTCAAGTTGGATGTGCTAGTGGCGCACCAGCCGGTGGATGCCCTGTCGATCATCGTCCACCGGGACCAAGCCTACCACAAGGGCCAGCGCCTGGTGAGCAAGCTGAAGCAGGTCATCCCGCGGCAGCTATTCGACGTTGCCATTCAGGCTGCGCTGGGCAACCGCGTCATCAGCCGGGCTAATGTGAAGGCGCTCCGCAAGGACGTGCTCTCCAAGTGCTACGGCGGTGATGTGACCCGCAAGCGCAAGCTCCTCGAAAAGCAAAAAGCTGGCAAAAAGCGCATGAAGATGATCGGCCAGGTCGAGGTCCCGCAGGATGCCTTTATGAGCGTCCTGCGCCTGGACGACGAATAGGGCCGATCATCGCGGGAACCGAGGGTCGCTTGTCAGACGGGCACCACGAAATCCACCCCCTGCTCACGCCGGATAACAATCCGGCGCCCGGCCTGGAGGTCTCCCAGGCCAGGCAGGGCTAACGCTATCTCACTGCTCGTGATGCTGGGCGTACAGCGGGCAGCCACCTCCGCACAAGACATGGTCCGGGCAGTCGTAGCACTTTTCCATCATAAAGTCGCGGTTGCGCAGGTAGCGGGCCAGCTCGTGATCCCAGATCGCTTCCCAGGGCTCGGTCAGGATGTTGCCCAGCGACACAAAGTAGCTCTGGCAGGGCAGCACATCGCCGTTGGGCTCGACGCACATGTTGTAGCGGGCCGCCGTGCAGCCTTTGATGCCCAGCTCCCTGCCCACCGGGTCGAACTCGCAGTACTGGGTAGGCGTGTACCAGATGAGACGCATGCTGGCTGCCTCGGTAGCCTCCTTCACCCTATCCAGGATAGGTCCAAGTTCGCTCTCGACAATCCCGCTGCCCACCGCCACGGCGGAGCCGGAGTAGATGAGGCTGTTGCAGCCAAAGGTGGGCACGCCCAGCGAGGCCGCAAAGGCGATCGTCTCCTCAATGCCACCGACGTTCTCGGTGGTCATGGTGGTGTTGGTCATCATGTAGACGTCGGCGTCGACCACCGTCTTGATACCTGCCACCGTCTCGGCCCAGGCTCCTTCGACACCTACCATCTGGTCGTGGATCGCCGCATCGTGGCTCTCCAGCGTAATCTGGATGTGATCCAGGCCAGCGAGCAGCAGCTCGTCTAGGTAGGCCCGGTCGCGGAGCTTGCGCCCATTGGTCTGCAGGCCGGTGATCAGGCCCACATC
>JASFLR010000239.1:0-5693 GCA_050117995.1 Anaerolineae bacterium | reverse complement strand
CGGCTGCCAGCGAATCCAGGTCCCAGGGACCGTCATAGCGCGTGCCGTTAAGGAAAAAGGCAGGAGTCCCGTTTACCCCACTACGCACGCCGCTGTCGAAATCCTCCCGTACGCGCGCCGCATGGGTATGCTCCGCCAGTTCCCGCTCAAAGCGCGCGACATCGAGACCCAGGCCTTTGGCATAGCGCACCAGGGCAACCTTGTCCAGCGTGTCCTCGTGCTTGAACAGGAGATAGTGCATCTCCCAGAACTTGCCCTGGGCGCCCGCCGCTTCTGCTGCCTCTGCCGCGAGTTGGGCGTGCAGATGGGCTGGCGTAATGGGAAAGTGACGAAATACATAACGAAAGCGGTCACCGAACCGCTCCTGCAGGTCGCGGACGATAGGCATAACCTGCCGGCAGTAGGGGCACTGGTAATCACCGTACTCCACCAGGGTAACCGGCGCGTCCGCCGGCCCCTGCGTGTGGTCTCGCTCCCCAACCGGGAGCATCATTTTGGCAGTCCCAACATCTGCCATGCAGCTCCTCCTGAACTTTGCGCTGGTCTACGCTGGCGTGGCCTGTGTTGCCAGCAAGCTCAGTTCCCTGATTCTCGCTCGACTCGCTCGAGTGTCCCTAGACGGTAATCTCGATACAGTTGTTCTCCGGATCCAGGATCACGCTCTCATAGTGCCCATCGCCGGTTCTCCGCGGTCCACGTAGCACGCGATGCCCCGCCCTCTCGAGGGCCAGGGTCAATGCATCGACCCTGGCCTCCGAGTCCACAGAGAAAGCCAGATGCGCCAGACCTATGGACGGCATGCAGGGATCGCCGGGCGAACCGGGCAGGGACTGCATCTGCATCAGCTCCAGGCGCGCCCCGGAATCAAAGCGGAGAAAGTATGACTCAAAACCCTTCGCCCCGTTCACGTACTTGGCGCTGGACTTCGCGCAAAAGTATGTCTCGTAAAAGGCCCTCAGCGCTTCGAGGTCCCTGCACCAGATGGCAGCATGCTCGATTCTCACCTGTCCCTCCGTGCCAGGCGATCAGCAGGCGCGCCGGGTCCCTGGACAGACCTCGATCGGAGGCCCCCACAGCCCGACCACGGCAACGCCCGTTATCACAGATGCGACAGCATTATACCAGGATTGCACTCGCCGGTCAAAGCCTGTGCGGCAGTTCAGATGGGAAAGTGCCAAAGAAGAGCCCGGGCGCGCAAGCGACCCGGGCCATCCAGCAACCGGCGGACTGCCAAGAGAGCATACTATCTGCTCACCATCGGCAGGAAGAGGCGCTCCTGGCGCGGATACTCCTCAGCGCCGATCTCGAACCTGCCGCCCCAGGGCCTGTGCCCGCCATAATAGTCCAGCGCTACCCCGGCGTCAGTGCCGGTATTGATGGCTGCCGAGGCAGGGGTGAGCTCATAATTGCCCCCGCCCACAAAAGCAGGGGCGCCCAAGACATCATCGCTGCACACCACTGTCGGATCACAGTTGACAGAATTGCCATAGAATAGGGTGTGCGAAGCGTACGCGGCCCCTGTGCTGCCGACCAGCGTGTCGCGGTGGACAGCGACAGAGAAGTTTGTGAGGATATTGTTCACCATGTGCACCGTCGCCCACGCATTGGACAGCACGCCGTAATGGAAAGCCAGGCTCTGGTGGGCAAAGGTGTTGTGCGTGACATGGGCCGTGGTGTACTCGGCATAGAGCGACGAGCCGCTTGTCCCGCCCCCCTCAGGCTGCTCGCCACTCGGCGGCGTAGCTTCCCCGGCATCCGCGGCAAGCGCCGGGGTCGGATTGTCCACAATATAGCTATTGATTACCTCTGCCGCTGGCAAGCCCGGGATGTCCATCCCACTGACAAAGAGCGCGCTACCGTCCCCTGGTGCCGTGTTCTGTGCAAAGTAGCTGCGGCGCACCGACGTCCACGGATGCTTGGCATAGATCGCGCCGCCGTTACCCAAGTCGGTTGTGTTGTAGTAAAAGCCGCATTCCTCCACGTCGAGGGCCCCAGCGATGCCGATGGAATAGATGGCCCCGCCGTCATAGTCCATAACCCGGTTGTACCAGAATTGACTACTGCGGCATGTCACGCTGGCGCCGTTGCTGTAGATGCCACCGCCGCTTTCCCTAGCCTCGTTCGTGAAGAACCAGGAGCCGTTCACGTGGACGGTGCCGCCGTCGGCGTAGATTCCAGCACCATTCGGGTCCGTGTGATTCAGATAGAAGATGCTGTTGTCCACAATGAGCGAGGAGTTGTCGCCTGTGACGTGTGCGCCACCTCCGCCGCCCACCCCGGGACCATAGGTCTGGTTCTCCTGCACCAAGGACCCATTCTGGATCCAGGCTTGTGCCCCGCCGGCGAGGTACAGACCACCACCCCGGGCCAGTGCCGTATTCCCAAACACCTGGCTACCGTCGATCGTAACCGTGGTGCCCGTGCCGAGCGCAGCAACCCCGCCGCCATCCTCACAATCCATCGGCGTCACGTTAAGATCGATCTGGGTGCCATCGACGGCATTGAAAGCCGACCCGCCCCGCAGGTAGACGCCCGCACCCTGGGACCAGCAATGGTTATCCTGGATAAGCGACGCGCTGGCCGTCACTTCGCCGGCATCTATGAAAATGCCCCCGCCAAAGTCGCTATTGTTGGCCAGGATCTCCGTCTCCAGCAAGCTCGCCGTCGCGCCGACCACGCTGAGGCCCCCGTCGCTGTTGCTCTGCACAACCGAGTTCTCCAGGGACAATATACCACCATTGTCGACCAGGACGCCCCGCTCGGCGCCGCCCTCAAAGACAAACCACTCGACCCGGACACGCGCGCCCTGCACGTGAAAGAGCGGCCCTGTTGCCCCCGGGGCAGGTTGCACGGTGGCGCGCCCGGTACCGGTCAGCGTCAGGCACGCTTCCTCCCCGAATGCTGCCTGACCGTAGCCGCCGATAAAGTGCAACGACTTGTTGACCAGTAGCGGCCCCTCGTAGTACGTGTCGTGCTGGACCTTGATCGTATCGCCCGAGTAGGCATGGGCAATCGCATCCTCGATCGTGTCAAAGTCACACGCCGCGTTCTCGCCCACTTTCCAGATCGTGGGCGGCGGCGCCGCGTTCCCCGTGCTACCCGCGCTCAGCACCACCAGCAATACACACAACAAGCCCACTATCGCCCTGCGCATCTTGTCCTCCTTGGCTCAGCTTCGATGATTGGTCCTATGTCAGAGGCTCGATGCACCCTGGCGGGGCATCAGCAGCCGGTCAACGTCTGGTATGTATGACAACTACGGGTGGCGGCGACGGCGCCCACACGCAGCGGATGCTGGTCGCCGTCGAGGACCGCGGGCGACAAATTCGCCAGCCGAACGGCGTCGCGGTCCAGGTGCTCTCTGGGGAGGTGGGCGTAGAGTGGACCTAGTTCCCTCGTTGAGCCCACCCATTATAGCCTGCTCGCCGCCGATGGGCAAGTGGAAACTGCCAGGTCACCGTACAAATCTGGCTCAGGCTGACCCCATGAGAGTTGCCACCGGAATGTCCATGCCATCTAACCAACGGGCTCTTTGCCCCAATGTGGCAGTCGTGCTATAATCAGCAAGCTGCTTTCTGCTCGCGAGCCATCGCGAGCCCTACTGGCACCCACGTCATATACACAACTGGAGGTGAACAATGGAGTTTCTCGGCGTCCCTGTGGAGCAATGGAAAGAGGTCGGATATGCGCTGGCCTTTCTGGCGGGTTCTGCCATCGTGGGCCGGCTGGTGCTGTTTGTCCTCGATCGCTACGTATCCCGCCTCACCAAACGCACGCCCACCAGCTTTGACGACGCCCTCATGGACGCGGCCCGCATGCCCCTCTTCTGGGCCATCGTGTTCGCTGGACTGGCCCTGGCCCTGAACCAGCTCAGCTTCCTCCCTGCAGACTGGAGGGACAAGCAGGCACAGTGGATGTTCGTCCCTTATTGGCTCGTCGCCTGGGTGCTCATCCACCGGCTGGTGGGCAATCTGCTGGATTGGTACGGGCAAGAGATGGCGCGCCACACCCATTCACCCATCGACGAGGAGGTCGTCCCCTTTGCCCGCCGCCTTGTCATCGTCCTCGTTGCAGCCGTCGCCATCATCGTGCTGCTCAGCCACTTTGGCGTGGACGTTACCGCCCTGGTCACCAGTCTTGGCATCGCCTCGCTGGCAATCGCCCTCGCCGCCCAGAACACGCTGTCTGACTGGATCACCGGTTTCGTCATCATCCTGGACCGGCCCTTTAAGATCGGGGACCGGATTGAACTGCTGGCCCTCGACACCTGGGGCGATGTGCAGGACATCGGGCTGCAGAGCACGCGGGTGCGCACCCGCGACAACCGGATGGTCGTCGTGCCCAACTCGGTGATCGGCAAGAACTTGGTGGTGAACCACTCGTACCCCAGCACGGTGTACCGCGTGCAGACACACGTGAACGTGGGCTATGGTACCGACATCGCCTACGCACGGCAGGTCATGATCGACGCTGTACGCGCCCAGGATTGGGTCATGCAGGATGAGCGGATCGAGGCCCTCTTCCTCCAATTTGGCGAATCAGGCATGGTCTTCCGGGTGCGCTGCTGGATCGAGCATTATGTCGAAACGCGCCGGATCATGGACAAGCTCAACACCTGCCTCTACGACGCGCTGCACGAGGCCAACATAGAGATGCCGCCGCCGGAGCGCCTGCTGTACCACCGTGTGGCACCCGAAGACCGCGACGGGCTCGTAGCCGTGCTGCGCGAGAGCCGCCGCGAGGCATAATCATTGGGGGGAGTGCAAACTACAGGAAACCACGCTCATCCAGTTGCCGCAGAATGTGGTGCGCTGCCGCCTGGGGCGAGTGGCGATCCGTGTTCACCGTAGCCTCGGGGGCGCGGGGTGCTTCGTACACGGCACCTTCCCCGGGCAAGTTGGTGATCTCCCCGCGGTCCGCCCGCTCCCACAGCCCCTTCGGGTCCCGGGCGCGGCATACCTCGGACGAACACGCGACATAGACCTCGGCAAAGCGGGCGATGCGGTCACGCGCTCTCTGACGAAAGGCTCGACGGCAGGCGGTGGCGGCGATCACGACATGTACCCCGTTGGCCGTGAGCAATTCAGCCAGGAACGTAATAGTGTCGTAGAACCAATCGCGCTCCTCGGCCGAGTAGTCGGGGTTCGGCGTCAACCTGCGCCGCAACTCATCCGAGTCGAGGATCTGGACCGCAATCCCACGCTCGCCCAGCAGGCCGCTCAACTCGTGCGCCAGGGCCGTCTTACCCGAAGAGGGCAGGCCGGTCAACCATATAGCAAACCCCGCTCGCGCCGGCCCGGGCATCAGGCCTCCTCGAGGTATTCGTTGACCCGTTGATAGTCATACCGCGGCTCGGACAGGACGCGACCGGCAAAGGTCAACAGCTTACACCGCACCTCTCCAGCGATCGTCGGATACCAGACCGGGCTGGCCAGCACCAGGGCCCGCCAGGCAAACCACGGCTGGATGACCGCAGCCAGCTCTTCATCGGGTCGCAGGGCCAGGTAGCGCTGCCAGAACCGGTCGTGCAAGGTGCGGAAAGCCCCTTCCAGGCAACCCGATCGCTGCAGCGAGAAGAATAGGTAGTTGATCGCGAGGCAGCTCACGTCGTCAGCCGCTTCACCCCACTCGCCGCGGCTGCGGTCCAGCACGTGAAACTCCGCCTCCTGCCCAAAGAGCAGATTGAATGGATG
>JASFLR010000238.1:0-5704 GCA_050117995.1 Anaerolineae bacterium | reverse complement strand
GTTGGGGCTGACCATCGCCTGCGATATCCAGGATGTAGTGACCAGCGACGATCCCTACCGCCAGGATTTCATCGAGCAGGCGGATATCCTCTTCTTCTCGGCGGTCAACCAGGCCGATCCGACACCGCTCATGGAGGCGTTCCTGGGGCGGAACCCGGGCCTGACGCTGATCTCGGGCATGGGGGCGCGGGGGTGTGCGCTGGGCACCAGGGTGGGGGTGGCGTTCTACCCGCCGGTGGAGATGGAGGCGCCGGTGATCGACACCAACGGTGCGGGGGATGGGCTGGCGGTGGGATTCCTGATCAGCTATGTGCTGGAGGGGTATTCGCTCGAGGATTCGGTGCTGCGGGGGCAGATAGCGGCGCGGCACACCTGCACGCAGCGGGCCTCGTCATCGAGCCTGATCACGGCGGAGGAGATGGAGGCGCACTTTGAGGCGAGGAGAGGGTGAGGTGCTCCCGGACCCTCACCCTGGCTCTCTCCAAGTGGATGGGAACTTCCGGACCCTCACCCTAGCCCTCTCCCAGTGGATAGGAACTTCCGGACCCTCACCCTAGCCCTCTCCCAGTGGGAGAGGGGATCTGCGTTGGCTTTGGATAGGAGGATGAATGCCGGTATACGAATATGAGTGTGAAGCGTGCGGGGAGCGTTTTGAGCGGCTGGTGAGGTCGATGAATCAGGACCCGCCAGGGCTGGCATGCCCGGCCTGCCAGGGCACGGAGGTGCGGCGATTGATCTCGGCGCCGGTGGTCCATTCGGGCGGGGAGAGCAGTGGCGGCGGCGAAGGGGAAGAAGCGACCTCGCCCAAGCCGCCGGTCTTTGGGCGCAAGGAGCTGAACGAGGCGCTGAAGGGCAAGTCGTGATGGTGAATTGCTTTCGGTCGAAATGCCGGGTCTGGCTAGCCTGCCACTCCGAGTAGCGCCAGCGAGGCGGTCTCCTCAGTCGCAGTTGGGGATCGCGCCTCTCGTTCGCGAGAGGCTGCCGCCCAACGGCAGGGCGGCTCGCGATGACAGAGGCTGTGGTGTCTTTCCCTTTGGAGTGGCGTCACACGCCATGGATAAACTCGTAATGAAAATACCAGATGAGTTGCCACCGGCACATATACAGGACAACCGTGATCCACTTGCCAGCCGCTTTGTAGGTGAGTATAATGGTCCGGCAAAGTTAGAGGGAGATGAGCAACGATGCCCAAGTTCATACCCGGCCTGGAACTGGCGGGACTCTATTACCACGAAGCGGTCAAGCCGATCCTACAGAACCGCTATCCGAAGCTGGTACACTCTGCAGGCCTGATTGGCAGCGGATCGGAGGTGCTAGGGTTCGACGATGAGATGTCGACCGATCACAGCTGGGGGCCCAGGCTCATCCTCTTTCTCTCCGAACAGGATCACGAATGGGTAGCTGAGAAGCTGCGCCTGACACTGGGCCAGGAGCTGCCCTTTTCCTTTCACGGGTACTTCACCCACTTTGAGGCTGTGCCCGGCGAGCCAATAGCAGTGGTCCCTGCTGAAACGGACAAGCGCCCGATCAATCACACAGTGCGCATTACGGTCCTCTCTGAGTACCTCCAGTACTATGTTGGGACTCGGCTCGAGGAGGAGCTTGCAGTACTGGACTGGCTGACGATTCCGGGGCAGAAGCTGCGGAGCCTGGTGGCGGAGGCGGTATTCCACGATGGCCTGGGTGTGCTGGGACCGATGCAGCGCAAGCTGGCCTACTACCCCCACGACGTGTGGCTGTACCTGCTGTCGGCCCAGTGGCAGCGGATCGGGCAGGAGGAGCCCTTTGTGGGGCGAGCAGGCTCGGTGGGGGATGAGGTGGGCTCGGCCATCATCGCCGCCCGCCTGGTCCGCGACCTGATGCATCTGTGCTTGCTGATGGAAAAGCAATACGTCCCCTATTCCAAATGGTTCGGCTCGGCCTTTGCGCAGTTGGCGTGCGCGGACCGCCTGGCGCCTGTCCTGGAAGCGGTGCTGTCCTCGACTGGCTGTCAGGAACGGGAGCGACACCTGTGCGCCGCCTACGAGATGGTGGCGGCGATGCAAAACGATCTGGGCATGACGGAGATGGTTCCGACCGAGGTGCGGCAATTCCACAACCGCCCGTTCCGGGTCATCGAGGGCGAGGAGATTGCCAAATCTCTGTGGGATGCGATCCAGGATCCGGAGGTCCGGGCCCTGCCCTACGGCGTGGGTGCGATCGACCAATATGTCGACAGCACCGACGTGCTGAGCTACACTGTTCGCAGCCGCAAGCTGGGCGCGCTGTACAGGTGATAGCGCCCACCGGACAGGGGGAGAATCAGGGGAGGGAGGAGACACCATGGCTGACTGGACAAGAGGGAAGCAGAAGCGCGTTTGCATCCTGCTGGGGCTGATTATCGCCCTCACCGCAAGTTTCCTGACCTTTGACTGGATGCAGTACTGCTTTGACCTGGTCCGCGTGTCCGATCCGGAGCTGATGTACACGCGGATCGCCAAGACGCTCACCTCGTTCCTCATCTTTTTGCTGGCGATGAGCGTTGGCAAGGACGGCATCAACGAGACCGATCCGCGCAAGCTGCGCTGGGCCTTTGTCGCCATCTTTGCCGGCGATATCCTCTTCCTGCTGAACGAGATCCATCCTGCATTCGACTATGCGGCTATCCTCTCGTTCCTGGTGGGGCAGGTACTGCTGGTTCTCAGAAACGGGCAGGGGTTCCGGGCCTATTTCCGGCGCAAGTCAGGGATCGGGGCCTACGCGGGAGACATCTTGCTGGGGCTGGCCATCGTGGTCATCACCGGGCTGCTCTTTGCCCTGACGCTGCTGGAGAACCTGCAAGGGTCGCCGCTGCTGTACGTGATTGCCGTGTACGCGCTCTTTTTGGACGTCTCGCTGTGGACAGGGTGGATGGCGCTGCGCGCGGGATACTTTTCCAGGACCAATGCCCTGCTGATCGCCGCGGGCGCCACCTGTTTCTTTGCCGGCGATTACCTGGTGGGGTTCAACCTGTCGCTGGAGCCGTCGCTGCAGCGGGCCGCAACCGTCTTTGCGACCTGGGCATTCTACGCGCCAGCCATCACCCTGCTGGCCCTGAGTGGGTACCGGTGGGGTAAAAAGGGAGCCTAAAGCAGTACATAAGGGGGCGCGATGCCAGACTCGGAGGAGATGGACCATCCGGACGTTTCTACTCAGGGTGTGGAGAGTTCCGCACATCCTATCGGCCCGGTGCCGTCGTCTACCACGGCTTTCGTGGGTCGCGCTCTGCGCGGTCCTGTGAACATGCCGACGGTCATCAACAGCTTTGGGGAATTCCGGCGCCTTTTCGGCGGGCTGTGGAAGGAGAGCCGCCTCGGCTATGCCGTAGCCGACTTTTTTCTGAACGGCGGATCCCGCGCCGTCATTGTCAGGCTCTTTAATCCAGGGGCTGCCAGCACGGCGCAGCCACCGAGCAATGCCCAGCTCGTGCTCCTCGATGCAGCAGGGCTCGAGGCAATCACGTTGGAGGCCAAAGATCCGGGCGCCTGGGGATCGGCACTCCGGGTACGCGTAACCTATCCTCAGGCTCGGGGCAATCGCTTTGCCCTGGCGATTCACGATCCGGCCAGCGGCATCACCGAGGAGTTCACCGATCTGACGATAGAAGATATCAGCGCGCGCAGGGTAGATCGGGTACTCGCTGAGGCATCGGGTCTGGTTCGACTGAAGGGAATCTGGTCGAATGCCTTGCAGCGACCCACCGAACATGGCGAGGTTCCGGCAGGCACCGATACATGGGACGACGAGAACGCAGGGCAAGCCTTCACCCAGGCCAACGGCGGCAGCGATGGGGAACCGCTGACAGAAGCAGAGTTCGTCCCCACTGGCGCGGGCGCGAGGCAGGAGGGCCTGGGCGCGCTGGATGGAGCAGAGCCCTTTTCGCTGATGGTCATTCCCCCCTACAAGCCCAAGCAAGGCGTGCCTGACATGGACGTGGATGCGGGGGTTCATGCCAGCGCACTGGCATGCTGCATAGAACACCGGGCGATGTACCTCGTGGATCCGCCATGGGAATGGCATACAGTGGCTGACGTACAACTCCCCATCCCGGGGCTACAACGACACGAGAATGCTGCTGTCTACTTCCCGTGGATCAAGAGACCCGATGCGCTGAGCGGGGGTGCAATCATCGAGGTAACGCCCAGCGGTGCCGTTGCCGGCGTGATGGCGCGCACCGACCAGGCGCGTGGGATCTGGAAAGCGCCCGCCGGGATGGATGCCGGACTGCGTGGCGTCCATAGCCTGAGTATCGACCTGACTGATGCCGAGGCTGGTGAGCTGAACGGACTGGGCATCAACAGCCTGCGCACGCTGCCCACCGTTGGACACGTGATATGGGGCGCGCGCACCATGATGGGTCACCACCAGGTTGCTTCCGAGTGGAAATATGTGCCGGTGCGCCGCCTGGCGTTGTTCATCGAGGAGAGCTTGCACCGGGGCACCGAGTGGACGGTGTTTGAGCCCAACGACGAGACGCTATGGACCACCCTGCGGCTCAATGTTGGCGCCTTTATGCACCAGCTTTACCGCCAGGGCGCCTTCCAAGGCCAAAGCCCCAGAGATGCCTATTTCGTCCGATGTGATGGAAGCACCACGTCTCCGGCCGACATCGAACGCGGGATCGTGAACCTTATGGTCGGCTTTGCGCCGCTGAGACCTGCCGAGTTTGTGATCCTGCGACTCCAGCTGCCGGCTGGACAGCGCGCGCATGTATAGTCAGCCGGGCAAGGAAGCCGGAGCGCTCTTTGAAGCACGGCTCATCGATGTGGGAGAACGATGTTATGAAGAAGGTCAATCTGATTGAGAAATTCGCGCTCTTTGACGAGCACTGGACGCCCAAGATCGTGGGCGAGCTCAACGGGCAGTACGTCAAGCTGGCAAAGCTGGAGGGCGAGTTTGTGTGGCACCATCACGAGGCCGAGGACGAGATGTTCTTGGTGGTCAACGGCAGCCTCAGGATGAGGCTCTCCGAGGAGGAGGTGGTCGTGGGCACGGGCGAGTTCTTGATCGTGCCCCGCGGCGTGGAGCATTGCCCGGTTGCCGAAGAGGAGGTGCACGTGCTGCTGTTCGAGCCCAAGTCGACAGCGCACACGGGCAATGTGCGATCGGAGATGGCGGTCGAGGAGATGGACTGGATCTAGGCATCATGGGAGAGGGAAACTTGACGACCGATCGATTGCATCAGACGCTCACACTCGACGATGGACGGATGCTGGGCTTTGCCGAGTGGGGCGACCCTGCCGGAGTGGCGGTATTTCACTTTCACGCCTCAGGCAGCTCGCGCCTGGAGCGCCCGGCAGACGAGTCGATCCCAACCGAACTGGGCATCCGGTTCGTCACCACCGACCGGCCCGGACATGGACTGTCCGATCCGGATCCAGAGTACGCCCTGCTGAATTGGCCCGATACCGTGGCCCAGCTCGCTGACCACCTGGACATCGAGCAGTTCTACGTGATGGGCTGGTCGGCAGGTGGCGCGCCTGCCCTGGCCTGCGCGTTCAGGCTGCCGGAGCGCGTCCGGGCCGTTGCGCTGGTCAGCAGCATCGCGCCGCCGGACTGCCCGGGCCAGTACAGGGGAATGCCACTGGCCAACCGGCTGTGGAAGTTCGGGGCGCGCAGAATGACGGCGCTGGTCCGCATCATGCGGCAGGCGGCCTATCCGATCATCATGGGCGACCTTGAAGAA
>JASFLR010000237.1:0-5750 GCA_050117995.1 Anaerolineae bacterium | reverse complement strand
CTCGATGTCGGCCAGCAAGCCAACGGCCACGACGGTATAGTCGGTATTGGCTTCAAGGGTCAGGTCGGCGTCGATGACGACGGGCTCGGTGGCCCCGGTGGGGGTCACCTGCACGTTGTAGGTCGCTGGAGCGAGCGAGGCATAATCGGTGATGCCCTTGAAGGGGGCATTGCTAAAGGCCACGGAACCATCAACCCATACGTCGACGGCCGGGGCATCGGGAGAGGCATGGACTACGCGTACGCGAGCCATGTCGCTTTGGGCTAGGGCGCTGGTGCCCAGCGCCAGGACCAGAACGAGTACAGCAAATAGGACGAGACTTCTCTTCATTTCACCCTCCTTAGGTTATGGAAATTTGTTCGTCCGCACGATTTCGTGCCGACTGGCGATAGAAGGCACGGACTCGCCCCCCGATCCTTCTGTGGGGGCCTGTGGTGCTGTGGGATGTTGGTCGCCAGCACGCTGTGCAATCTAAACAAGTCCGAGAAAGTAGTATTTCTGCGATGCAGCAACGAATCAATATGCAGTGCGTGAGAAGTCGAGATCTGAACCGGTGCCTTCAGGGGTGTCTTTGGTTGTGCAAGCGACGGCGCTTCCATCGCCACTCGGCGTAGTATCAGTATATATGATGAAAGTGGTGAGCACAATAGGCAAAAGTGGAGTCTGGGTGGCTAATTCCTGATTGGCCAGGCGGCCACTCCCACCTAGCCACTTGGCTAGGTGGAGAGAGGTTGTGTTGCTGGGCCGTTGGACGCAAAAGGGTGGGAATGGGCAATGCCAGGCGGGTGGCTTTGGAGCAGTGTGGCAAGCCCTACGACTTGGAGAGGATACCTTGCTGCATGGCCAGGGCCACCGCCTCGGTCCGGTTGGCGGCCCCTAGCTTGGAGAGGACGTTGCTGACGTGGTATTTGACGGCCGCAATACTGACGAACAGCCGCTCAGCGATCTCGGCATTGGAAAGCCCCTCGGCCAGCAAGTCCAGCACTTCCCGCTCCCGCGGGCTGAGGTCGTGGCCGAGCCCCTTGGGCGATCGGGGTGTTTGGACCAGCGCCTCGACCGCTTCTGCGGACAGGGTTGGTTGGCGGGCATGCGCCGAGCGGATCGCTTCGCCGAGCCTGTCCTTGGATACGCCCTTGAGCAGGTAGCCGATGGCCCCTGCCTGCATGGCCTGATGTACCAGGTCGGCGTCGTAAAAGCTGGTGAGGGCTAGCACCTGCACGTCGGGAAATCGCTCGCGGATGGCCCTCGTCGACTCGATGCCGTCCATGCCCGACATCATCATGTCCATCAAGATGACGTCCGGGCAGTCCTCCTCGCACAGGCAAAGGGCCTCTTCGCCGCTATGGGCCTCGGCCAGCAAGTCGATATCTTCAAAGGTGAGCAAGAGATAACGGATGCCGCTGCGGAATATCTCGTGATCGTCTACCGTCATGACGCGAATGCGATCGGATTCATCCATTATGCTCTCCCTCCGGGCTAACCTGCCACTCCACCAGGATCCGGGTGCCCTTGTCGGGCTGGCTCTCTATACAAAGCTCTGCGCCAATGGCCTGTGCTCGCTCGCGCATGATCTCCAGGCCCAAGTGACCATGCGGGACCGTCAGCGGGTCAAAGCCATGGCCATCATCGCAGATGCACAGCCGGGCATACCCGACATCGCAATGCAGTTCGACCGTGGCCCTCGAGGCCCGGGCATGCTTCACGATGTTGTTTAGGGCCTCCTGGGCAATGCGGTAGAGGGCGATCCGGGCCTCTGCCGGCAGGTTGCAGTCGCCGGTCACCCGAGTGGTGATAGGCATCCGGGTGCGGCCGGTCATGGCCTCGGTCAACTGGGGCACCAAGACGTCCAATTCCTGCTCCGTAAGGGCAGAAGGGCGCAATTCTAGCAAAAGGGTGCGCATTTCGGCCAGCACCCCCTGGGTCAACTGCCGCAGCTCTTCCAGGCCGAGGCGCGCTTGGGCCTGGTCGCGTTCCCAGATTGTGGGCAACGCCTCAGCGATGGCCGAGACCGAAAACAGGGATTGGGTCACGGCGTCGTGCAGATCGCGGGCCAGGCGTTCGCGCTCGGCAACTGCGGCGGCTTCCTCGCGCTGCTCCTGGGCCCACACGCGCTCGCTGATATCGGTCAGCACGCCCCGCACCCCCGTCACCTGTTCGCCCTCAAGGATGACCTGGCTGGAGAGGTGGATCCAGCGGATCTCGCCGGAAGCGGTAACCAGCCGGTACTCGCTGGGGCCGCGGTTTCTGCCAGAGATCAACCCCTGGAAGCTGGCCTCCATCGTACCGAGGTCCTCGGGCATGACAAACCACCCAAACCTCTGGCCGATGACTTGCTCGGGGGGATAGCCCAGCAGCCGCTCGATGGCCGGGCTTGCGTAGGTAATCACGCCCTCCCGGTCGATGGTATAGATGACGTCGCTGATCTTTTCCACCAGGTCCCGGTACCGCTCCTCCGATTCCCGCAGTTTGGCCATGGTCCTGACCCGGTCGGTGGTGTCCTGGACTCCGGCCAGGGAGCCAGCATAGTTCCCTTCTTCGTCAAGGATGGGCGAGGTTTCCAAAGAGGCATAGAGCCGGCTTCCGTCCTTGCGCAGGAACTCAAAGTCGTGCTGTTCGTAGATCCCCTGTCGGCGCCGCTCGAGATGGCGCCTTGCCAGCGCAATGCCTTGCTCGTCCATAAACGAAAAGAGGTGTTTGCCTACCATCTCTTGGACGGTGTAGCCCAGCATCTCGGCCATGCGGGGATTCACAAAGGTGGTGTGAGCATCGGCGTCGATCATCCAGATGCCCTCTTGCAGTGCTTCCAGCAGCTGCCGGTATTCCTTCTCACTTGTCTGGCGGCGCGCCTCAGCTTGGATGCGGGCGGTGACGTCCTGGTTGATGACGACGACGCCCTCGAACCCTCCTGAGCTGTCGCGCAGCGGCGCGGCAGTGGAGGAAAGGTGGGCCCGTTGATCCCCGGGCAGGTCTATGGCGTACAGGACATCGGAGACTGGTTGACCGCTGGATAGCACTTGGGCAAAAGGCAAACTTTCGTCGGGCAGGGGCTCGCCGTGCTCGTCCAAAAGCCGCCAGAGGGGATCGTTATAGGCACAGCCCACGACGTCAGAGATGCCCAGCAGCCCAGCCAGCTCCTGAACCCGGGGGTTGGCAAAGGTGATCCGTCCCTTCCGATCGAACACGAGGATCCCCATCGGGCTGGTGTCCATCATCCGCGCGACGAGACCGCGCTCGCGCTTGAGAGCCTCTTCTGCCAGCCTGTGTGCCGTCAAGTCCCGGGAAGCGACCACGGCCCCGGCCACCGCCTGGCCATCTTCGAACAGCGGGCAGTAGCTGACATTCATAAACCTTGGCTCTTCTTGCGGAACATCGAACCAGGCCTCGTAATGAACCTCCTCGCCCTCGAAGCAGCGGTCGAGATGGGGCTTGACGAGCGTCTCAAAGGCCTCTGCACCCACCAACTCTGCGACCGAAAGACCAACGATCTGCTCACGCGGCGTCTTGGCGTAACGGGCATAGGCCCCGTTGACGAAATGGTAGCGGTAATCCCGGTCGACCAGGGAGATAGGATCGGAGACGGCATCCAGCATGGCCTGGTAGCGGCGCATGATCGCCTCGGCGCTCCTCCGCTCGGCGATGTTCCGCTCCTCGCTGGCGCGCAGAGCTTGCTCGGCCTGTATCCGCTCCACCGCGCGGCCCAACTGCTCGGCAATGGCCTCGAGCAAGCTTCTCTCTTCCTTCAGAAAGGGCCCCTCATCCTCCCCGGGCCGTTCCTCAAGATAGTAGACCTCCAGGGCCCCCGCCGTCTCGGCCCGGACCCGGATATCGCAGCTCTGTTTCCAAGCCGTCTCACGAAAACCCGGCGTCTCGTATACCTGGTCGTCGAGGACGATGCGGGCGCACGTGATCTCGGGATACTGCCAGGCGGGGGGGATTCGCTCCAGTGTGCCCCCTACGATCTCTGAAAGGGAAAGATCTACACCCTGGATGAGCTTGGAGATTTCATAGAGGCAGTTAAGTTCCTTGACCCGTTCCCGGAGCTGCCAGGAGATGGTACTCGACAGGCGGGGATCGTGATTTGTGATGCGTAAACGAGCGTCGCGACCGGATTCTCTGTCCTCGGTCATGCTCTACTCCTGGCGCTCTGGCCAACAATTGGATGAATCCACGGAAACGACGCGGCTGGCTGAGACGTTGTCCGGGGGCGGCTATGTGGTGAGCGGTAGATCAGGATCTTGTGAGGGAATTATACCACACGCCTTGTGCCCGCACAAGAAAAGGACATTGTGTGTTGGGACCCGTAAAGTCCGGTGAATGCGGCTCGTGACCATGGGCCCCCCGCCCCCGTTTGCACGAGGGCGGGCTTTTCGCGGGCGTGATTTCGCCTTGCCAGTGCCTCGTCAGGCCCGGCGCGTACGGCTGCGGAGAGCCAGCACCGCCAGCGCGTACGTTACCGTGGCCAATATTAGGCAGGCCAGCAGTCCCTGGCCCAGTGCCGAGGCATCCCAGCCGCTGCCAATCAGGGACCTCGTGGCCTCGAGTACATAGGTGATCGGATTGAGCTTGGCAGCCGTGGCCAGCCAGCCTTCCAGCAGCTCGATGGGCACAAAGGTCGGCGCCAGGAAGATCATGGGAAAAAAGATAAAGCTGGCCCCCTGGGTGGCTGCTGCGTTGCCAGTGCCCAGCGCGGCGGACACAGTGAACCCGGCAAAGCCCGTGCCCAGTAGCACCGAGAAGCCTATGACGGCCAAAAGCCCGGCCCAGCCTGTCGCCGGCTCCAACCCCAGCAAGAGGCCCACGCCGACGACGATGGTCGCCTGCAGGCCCAGAATCAGGGCCCCGGCCAGGATCGGACTCAGGAGCAGGACCGCGCGGCTGACAGGCGTCAGCAAGAGCTTGTCAAAGTAACCGCTTTCGATGTCGCGCACCACGTTCTGTGCGGCAATGCCGGCGCCAGAGAGGGATGCTGAGACGATGGACAGGGGCAGGATAAAGCTCAGGTAGTCACCGTCAATGCCCGGGATAAAGCCTGCCGCCCTGCCCAGGGTCGACTGGTAGACGATCAGAAAGAAGATGCTGATGCCGATGGGCGGCAGCAGGGCCTCGGGCGTGCGCGCAATCGTCATCAGGTTTCGCCGCGTAAGCAAAAAGACCTGGGACAGAAAGGATCGCGGGCTGGATCTCTTTCCTGTGTCTATGGAACGTACTGCTGTAGCTATGCTCATGGTTCGTATACCTCCGGGTAGACTGAGCTTCCGGGCTAGGCTGCCTGAGCTGGGGAGCTGTCCCCAGCGGCCAGGCGCTGCCCCGTGACCTGGAGAAAGACGTCATCCAGGGTTGGCTGCGTTAGGGTCAGTGAAAGCGGCTCGATCGATGCCTGCTGGAGGCGGTTCACGACCGCTGGAATTGCTTGGGCCGCCTGGCTTATGTAGAGGCGGACCGACTCCCGGTCCAGCTGCAGCCGTTCGCCGATGCCTGTCAGCTCGGACAGTGCCTGTTCGGCTGTGTCCCGTGCGTCGAACAGCAGGCTGATCGACTCGCCGCCCAGCGATGCCTTGAGAGCCTCCGGTGCGCCCTCGACGGCTATCTTGCCTGCATCGATGATGGCCACTCGATCGGCCAGGGCATCGGCCTCCTCCAGATATTGGGTGGTGAGGAAAATGGTGATCCCCAGCTTCTGGTTCAAGCGCCGGACCTCCTTCCAAACGTCCCGCCTGCTTGCCGGATCCAGGCCGGTGGTCGGCTCATCC
>JASFLR010000236.1:0-5753 GCA_050117995.1 Anaerolineae bacterium | reverse complement strand
CCGGACGAGACTGCCTGCCCCGAGTGCGGAGCAGAATACGGCTTTTATTGCCCCGAGTGCGACGAGGAGATTCCCGCCGATGCGACCGTCTGTCCCTATTGCGGGGCCGAGTTGGACGAGGGCTTTGAGGACGAGGACGAAGAGGCAGAGTACGGCTTCTATTGTCCCGAATGCGACAAAGAGATCGCCGAGGACGCCACGATCTGCCCCCACTGTGGGGCCGAGCTGGACGAGGGCTTTGAGGACGAGGACGAAGAGGAAGGGGACCAGGAAGGACGGGCAGCATTCTGTGGCAACTGCGGCGAGGCGATCTTTGAGGACGACGAAGAATGCCCGTCCTGTGGCGTGGACCTCTGTCCCGATTGCGGCAGTCCCCTGGAGCCCGACGCCGACGCTTGCCCGGTCTGCGGTGCAGAGTTTGCCTTTTCCTGCCCCGAATGCGGTGAGGACCTGAGCACAGACGATGATGTCTGCCCCCACTGCGGTTACGAGTTTGACGAAGAGGACCAGGATGCGTAGGATGGGCGAGGACGGGCAGATCGAGTTGATTCTGATGCGGCCCGTCCCGCTCGAGGACGGGCCCGTCCCGGTCGAGGATGGGCCCGATCCGGTAGTGGAAGGTCCGGACACGCTGCGCTGTCCGGGCTGCGGGACTGGCGTCTATTACAACGATGGCATCTGCTCAGCCTGCGGACAGATCTATTGCCCGGGCTGCGGCGATCCGCTCGACGATGAGGACGACGAATTCTGCCCCTCGTGCGGGCTGGAGTTCAGCTTTGCCTGTCCGAGCTGCAGCTTCGCGGTAGCCGCCGGGTCCAGGCTCTGCCCTGAGTGTGGTGTGTTATTCGCGCGGCGCTGCCCATCCTGCAATGAGCGCATCCTGGATGCCCCGGAGGCCTGTGCCGAATGCGGGCAGACGCTGGCACTGGAGCGCCGCACATTTGCCCCCATATTTGCCGCCGAGTTGAATCTGGTGCTGCTTAAATGCCCGCAATGCGCGGCCAAATACGGCAGCGAACTGGGCGCCTGCCAGGAGTGCGGTCAGCGCACCTGTCCCGAGTGCTATCTGCTGCTGAAGGACGAGGAGATAGTCTGCCCTTACTGTGGATTTCAGGCCAGCCGGCCCTGCCCCAGGTGCAAGCACGATGTGGGGCTGGGGTTGGTCGAGTGCCCCAACTGCCATCTATCGCTCTGCCCGGTCTGCGGCAAAGCCGTGGGAGAGAACGATACCCGGTGCGCGGCCTGCGGCACTGAACTGGAGCTCTGCTGTCCGGCGTGTGGCGCCGAGGTGGCCCCAGAGATGAGCCACTGCCCTGCCTGTGGCGAGCAATTTGAGGATTAGGCCCCACGCGCGGATGGGGAGACCCGGCACAAACTGAGCGACGTTGGCAGCCCTACGAGCCCGCCTGCTCGCGTGCCTGCCGGCGGCGGATGGCATCGCGCAGCGCCTGGTGCTCGCTCCAGGGTGTTTCGATGGTGCCGTAGCACATCGACTGCTCGTGGCCTTTGCCGCAGGCAATGACCAGATCCGAGTCGCGGGCCAGATCGACGGCGAATTGGATGGCCTCAGCCCGGTCAGCCACGCGGTAGTAGCTCTGCCCCTCCACCGCGCCCGCCTTTTCCGCACCGCGCGCCATCTCATCCAGGATTGCCTCCACCGGTTCGGTGCGCGGATCCTCGGCTGTGAGGACTGTGATATCAGCCAGCCGCCCGCCAATCTCACCCATCCAGGCCCGCTTTTGCACATCCCGAAGGCCCGCACTGCCAAACACGGCGATCACGCGCCCGCGGGTCAAGGTGCGAGCAGTCTCCAGGGCCTGCACCAATGCGTTGGGCGTGTGCGCAAAGTCGACGATGGCAGTATAGGGCTGTCCCTCATCCACACGCTCCATACGCCCGACAATGCCCTCTACACCCCAGACTCCCTGCTGGATGGCCTCGACCGGCACACCCAGTGCCAGGGCCGCGCCCGTGGCAGCCAGGATATTGGAGATGTTATAGTCGCCCGCGAGCACAGTCCGCAGCTCGAACTCCCCCAGGTCCGATTGCACAACGAAGCGGGTGCCAGATGCAAAGCGCTCGATGCGCGTGGCGACCAGGTTGGCACCGCTTGCCAAGGCACCCTCCAGGCCGTAGATCACCTGGCGGTCCGCCGCGATTGGGCGCAGATAGCGGTACGAGTCGTCCCCGGCATTGAGTACCGCCACCTTGGGCACGCCCGGCTTGCGCAGCCCATCCGACAGGTGGCGAAAGAGACTGGCCTTGGCCTGCTGGTACGCCTCCAGGCTGCCGTGGATATCAAGGTGCTCGTGGGTGATATTGGTCACCACGGCTACATCAAAGTCACATGCCGTCACGCGGTGCTGCTGCAGCCCATGGGACGTGACCTCGAGCACTGCGATCTCCATGCCGGCGGCGACCATCTCGGCCAGGTAGCCCTGCATGTCGGGGGCATCCGGGGTGGTGGTGTGCAAGCCGGTGTCTATCTTGCGCTCGCCGATTATGGCGTTCACGGTAGTGACCAGGCCAGCGCGCCGGCCTGCAGACGTCAGGATGCCGTGCAGCAGGTTGCAGGTAGTCGTCTTGCCATCAGTACCGGTCACACCCACTACGGTGAGCTGGTGAGAGGGGAAACCGTACCAGGCTGCCGCCAGGTAGGCCAGGGCCTGCCGGCCATCGGGCACGACCACCAACGGCACGCCCAGCCCATCCAAATGCCTTTCCGCGACGACGGCGGCAGCGCCATCTGCCGCCGCCTGGGGGGCAAAGTCATGCCCGTCTACCGAGACACCGCGATAGGCGACAAAGAGGCTGCCGTCAGCCACCTGGCGCGAGTCGCAGGTGATGGCCTCGATAGGAATCTCTCGCAGGTCAGCCGGCGCACCGTGAAGCTGTGGTTCGCGGGGCAGGGCTGCTACCAGATCAGCCAGAGGGACAGTCATCTATTTCCGCACCCTCCGCCGGCAGAGCTGACAGAATTGGTTGCTCAATCAACGATGGTCCAGCAGATCACTCGACCGGGAGCAGCGTGGCGCGCTTGGGGCCACCCCATTCGATCTCGACCTCGATCTCGTGCCCACCCTTTTTCTTGAGCTTGTAGCTCAGCTCAAATTCGGCCTGGTCAGGGAGCTCCAGCACCTTGTCGCCGAGGGTCACTGTGCCTGCCTCCACCTGCGCAGCCAATGCGCGCAGCTGGTCGGCGACCTGGTCCATCGTCAGCACGGCCTGTGCCTTGCGCCGGTGTTTTCGCCTCTCCGCCTTGTCGGCCTTTTTTAGGGCCTTGGCCTCCTGCTTGGCCAGTCGCTTTGCATCCTTCTTTGCCATAGCTCTACCTCCAATAGGTTCTTGCGCGGAGAACATGCCTCCGCGAGACGATTCTCGCTGACATCCAGTATAACGCAAAGGGGCGCTGAGGTCAAAAGGGTTCTCGACAGTCTGCATTTTCGTTTGCGCCGCACCCCAGTTCGTGATAGAATGGAACACCAGGAGATGAGAATGTGACTATGAATACGGTATATTTCGACGTAGAGACGCAGCGATCCTTTGATGAGGTGGGCGGGCGGCACAACATCCGCAAGCTAGGCCTTTCGGCAGCGGTGACCTATTCCACGGCCGATGGAGCCTACCGACACTATACTGAGGAGACAGTTGCCGATCTGATCGCCGAACTGAAAGCAGCCGACCTGGTGGTGGGCTTTAACGTGCTGGGATTCGACTACGAGGTCCTCAGAGCCTACACCGACGACCCCCTGGACGACATAGAGACGGTGGACATGCTGGACCACATCCACAAGCGCCTCGGCTTCCGGGTCAGCCTGGACAACCTGGCCTCGACCACACTCGGCACATCCAAATCGGCTGATGGGCTGCAGGCCGTGCGCTGGTACAAGCAGGGCCGCATGCAGGAGATCCTGGACTACTGCCAGCAGGACGTGGCGGTGACCCGGAGCCTGCACGAATATGGACAGCAGTTCAAGCACGTCAAGTTCCGGGATCGGAACTACCGCGAGAGAACCGTCCCTGTACTTTGGTAAGCGCGGGGACTGCACGCAATCGGCAGATGGGACCCGGGAAAGGAAAGACTGCCCTGGCTGATCGATTCGAACCGGCGTATCTGTCACTGCTCCACTCGGGGGAGCTGGAGCGCCGGGTGGCAGAGGCATACGCCCGCCTGGAAGCCTGCGATATCTGCGCCCGAGAGTGCGGCGTCAACCGCCGCCTGAGCGCAGAGGGTGCCGGCTGCCACACCGGCGAGCGGGCGGTCGTCTCCAGCCATGGACCCCACTTTGGCGAGGAGACCCCCCTGGTGGGACGGGGCGGATCGGGCACCATATTCTTCTCGTGGTGCAACATGCGCTGCCAGTACTGCCAGAACTATGAGATCAGCCAGGTGGGCCTGGGCCGCGAGGTGGAGCCGGAGGATCTGGCCCGGATGATGCTGGGCCTTCAGAGCCAGGGCTGCCACAATATCAACTTTGTGTCGCCCAGCCACGTGGTGCCACAGATCCTGGCGGGCCTGTTCATTGCCGCCCAAGCAGGGCTGCGCCTGCCGCTGGTCTACAACACCGGAGGGTTCGACTCGCTGAAGACAATGGCCCTGTTGGATGGTGTGGTGGATATCTATATGCCGGACATGAAATACGCCGATGCCAAGGCTGCCCGGCGGCTGTCCAAGGTGCGCGGCTATCCGGCAGCCAACCAGGCAGCGGTCAAGGAGATGTACCGCCAGGTGGGCGACCTGACCGTGGACGAGCGGGGAGTGGCCCAACGCGGATTGCTGGTGCGCCATCTGGTCCTGCCCGACGAGCTGGCTGGCACAGCTGAGATCGTCCGCTTCTTGCGCGACAAAGTATCGCCGGACACGTATATCAATGTGATGGCCCAGTACCGGCCCTGCTACCGCGCCAACGAATATCCGCCGCTGGACCGGAGCATCACCAGCGAAGAGTACGCAGATGCAGTACGCCTGGCCCATGAGGCTGGCCTGCGGCTGGATCAGCGCCGACCGCGGCTGATCTGGAGTTGGCGTTGACGGTCTGAGGTCCTGCCACAGGCTGCGCCTTGGATCCAAGACCTGGCGCATTCAGGGGGATTCCTTGCTTCGAACCATTCTGAACCGCAAACAATCGCAGCTTCTCAAAGACGAAAAAGCCGCGCTGGAGCGCCTGCAACTGGCCCTGGCTGGCTTTGATGTGACTGCCGAGGACCAAAGGACCCTCCAGAAGTCAATCCAGCAATTGGACGAGCTGTTCCTGCTGGTCGTGGTCGGCGAGTTCAACAGCGGGAAATCGGCCTTTATCAACGCGCTGCTGGGCGAGCGCTTCCTGGAAGAGGGGGTGACCCCCACCACGGCCGAGATCTGCATTCTGCACCACAATGAGGCCCCAAGCCGGGAGGTCACAGAGGACGGCGTGCTGGCCCTGGGCTATCCCGCGGCCTTTTTGCGCGAGATCAATATCGTGGACACGCCGGGCACCAACGCCATCATCCGCCGACATGAGCAATTGACGCAAGAGTTCGTCCCCCGCAGCGATCTGGTGATCTTTATCACCTCCGCTGACCGGCCCTTTACCGAGAGCGAGCGGGCCTTCATGGAGCGCATCCGGCAGTGGGGCAAGAAGGTGGTTATCCTACTCAACAAGACCGACCTACTGGAAGAGGATGAGACAATCCAGGTGAGCGAATTCATCCGCCAGAATGCCCTGGCGCTCCTGGGCTTTTCGCCCGAGATCTTTCCGATATCGGCGCGCCTG
>JASFLR010000235.1:0-5764 GCA_050117995.1 Anaerolineae bacterium | reverse complement strand
GATTACGTCAAGCTCGAGCCGGTCCGTTGCCTTGGGCGCCGATCATGGCGGCTATGCGATGAAAGAAGACCTGAAAGGGTATCTGGGAGACCTGGGCTACGAGATCATCGATTGCGGCACTAGCAGCAAAGACTCGGTGGACTATCCGGACTTTGCCTATGCGGTTGCCAAGTTGGTGTCTGAAGGGCGTGCCTGGCGCGGGATCATGGTGGATGGAGCAGGGATCGGATCCTGCATGGCAGCAAACAAGGTTCCTGGCGTGCGCGCAGCGATGTGCTACGACCACGCCACGGCAGTCAATTCGCGCGAACACAATGACGCCAACGTCCTGACCCTGGGCGGCGTGCTTCTGGGCACGAACCTGGCCCGCCAAATCGTCAAGACCTGGCTAGAGACCGATTTCGGTGGCGACCGGCACGCGCGCCGGGTGAACAAGATCATGGCCATCGAAAAGCGATTCTCGCGCAAATAACGAGGGACAACCGTGAGACTCGATCCGGCGACCGTTGAGAATCTA
This sequence comes from Anaerolineae bacterium, assembly GCA_050117995.1. Taxonomy (GTDB): domain Bacteria; phylum Chloroflexota; class Anaerolineae; order JAAYZQ01; family JAAYZQ01; genus JBFFCR01. The sequence goes on along the minus strand of JASFLR010000235.1, from coordinate 5,247 downwards.
GTCGAGCAGATCACCAAGCAGGTCCTGCTCCTGCTCGCCGAGGAACAGGCAAGCACGCAGCCCGGTGACAACGGCGGCACCTGCACCGACTGTATCGGCGAGTGTGTCACCAAATGCGAAGACAAGATCAAAGAAGTGGTAAATGCTGGCGCGTCGCGACTCACCTCGACATTGGGCAACGTCGATATGAGTACAGACATCGCCAAGCTGATCGATCACACCCTGCTCAAAGCAGATGCCACACAGGATCAGATCGCCCAGCTCTGTTATGAAGCGCGCAAGTTCGGGTTTGCTGCCGTCTGCGTAAATCCTACCCACGTCAAGCTTTGCAGCCAACTCTTGAAGGGGAGCCAGGTGCACGTCTGCACAGTAGTTGGCTTTCCACTGGGTGCGACGCCGCCAGAGGTCAAAGCCTACGAGGCACAGCAAGCAATCGACGATGGCGCGACCGAGGTGGACATGGTCATCAACATCGGCGCGCTCAAGTCCAAGGATTATGCACTAGTGGAGCGGGATGTAGCCATGGTGGCACGTGCATGCCACGCGGGTGGGGCCATCTTGAAGGTGATCATTGAGGCTGCCTTGCTGACGGACGAAGAGAAGGTGATTGCCTGCCAGTTGGCCAAGGCAGCAGGCGCCGAGTATGTCAAGACCAGCACCGGATTTGGTCCGGGCGGAGCTACGGCGCGCGACGTGGCACTGATGCGCCAGGCAGTGGGGCCGGGGCTGGGCGTCAAGGCAGCGGGAGGCATCAAGAGCCTTGCCGATGCAAAGGAGATGGTGGCTGCTGGAGCCACCCGGATCGGGGCCAGCGCCGGGGTCAAGATCGTGCAGGAAGCATCATGAATGGCAGGCGCAACCACGCAGCAAAGGAGATGAACATTGGCCGTTGACCTTCGTTCCTACGTATTCTTGGATAGCCTGCAACCCCAGATGGCTGCATTCATCGGTTCGACCGCGCGAGGATTTCTCCCGCTGGCTGGGGATGCGTCCCTGTGGGTCGAGATCTCGCCCGGGATTGAGATCAACCGCATCACGGACGTAGCGCTCAAATCTACCAAGGTGCGGCCCGCCGTGCAGGTGGTTGAGCGGCTCTTTGGCCTACTGGAGGTACACTCGTCGGAGCAGGCCGAGGTGCGCGCCTCTGGTGAAGCCATCCTCGATGCCCTGGGCGTGCATTCTGAAGAGCGCTGGAAACCGATCATCCATTCCAGCCAGATCATCCGCAGGGTGGATGCTCACCAGACCCAATTGATCAACCGCAACCGCAACGGCATGATGCTGATCGCGGATCAAACGCTATACGTGATGGAGGTGGAGCCTGCCGCCTATGCGGTCTTGGCAGCCAACGAGGCAGAAAAGGCAGCAAACATCAACATCGTGGAGGTCCGGCCCTTTGGCAGCTTTGGGCGCGTGTACCTCGGTGGCGAGGAACGCGATATTATGGCTGGATATACGGCTGCGGTACAGGCGATTGAGGACCTGTCTGGACGCACGGTAGAATCACGACGGAAGGACTAGAGGGCGACACGTGCCGTATGACACGTGAGATTTGAGAAGGAGGACAAGATACAGATGGCAGAAGCATTGGGCATGATTGAGACTCGAGGGTTTGCCTCCGTGGTCGAAGCAGCGGACGCTATGGTCAAGGCCGCCAAGGTCGAGTTGGTCGGCTACGAGAAGATCGGTGGGGGCTATGTGACCGCCATCGTCCGCGGCGACGTCGCTGCCTGCAAGGCCGCTGTGGAAGCAGGCGTCCGTGGAGCCGAGAAGGTTGGCGAGGTAGTGTCAGTCCACGTCATCCCCAGGCCGCACGTGAATATCGATCTCGTGCTACCTCTGGGCCGGCGCGAACAGGTCCTGCAGGAGTTGGGAGAATAGGCAGCCTATGAATTTGCTGCACGAATTGGCTCCTGGACCCGACGTGCCGGATGTGATCTATGTAGTCGTCGAGGTCCCCAAAGGGAGCCGCAACAAGTACGAGTATGACAAGGGACGAGGCTTTGTCAAGTTGGATCGCGTGCTCTACTCGCCGATCCACTATCCCGGCGACTATGGGCTGATCCCGAGCACCCACTATGACGACGGCGACCCGCTTGACGTGCTGGTCATGGTCAACGAGCCGACCTTTCCGGGTTGCATTATCGAGGCCCGGCCCATTGGCCTGTTCCGCATGATGGACCGCGGCGTTGCCGACGACAAGGTGTTGGCTGTACCAGCCTATGACCCGATCTTTCAGGACTACTACGACCTGCCGCACATACCGCAGCACTTTTTGGCCGAGATGGGGCACTTTTTCGAGGTCTACAAAGAGCTGGAGGGCGTGCCAACTGAGGTCATGGGTTGGGAGCGTGCAGATGTGGCGCGCAAACAGATCTTGTACGCGGCAGACCTCTACCAACAGCGACTTGCCGAATCAGCGGAGTCGGAGCTGTAGCAAATGGAGGTTGTGCCCGGCCTCCACTGGGTCGACAGCATCTGGGATACGAAGGTCTATATCCTGCAGGAGGGGGATAGGGCCATCGTGATCGATGCGGCCATGCCGGGACGTGCCAGGGCTGTGTGGCGCCACCTTCACGGCCTGGGATACGAGCCAGATGCCGTGACCGGCATCTGGCTAACCCACGGGGACATTGACCACATGGGCAGCGTAGCAGCACTCAAGGCACGCTCCGGAGCTCAGGTTGTGACCCATCGTGCGGATGTCCCGCTTGTTTCTGGCACCGCTGCCCGCCAGCTGGGCCCCCTGCCGCTGTCTGGCACCTATCAGAGGTTGTTCAACTTGGTCGTCCGCCAGGTACTCCGTTATCAGCCCACAGAGGTGGACCACCCCGTTGAGGATGGGGATGTCCTCGACGGCTGGCAGGTTGTGCACACGCCGGGCCACACTGCTGGAAGCGTGAGCTTTTACCATCGCGAGCGCAAGATCATTATCGTCGGTGATGCGCTTAACCACAAGCGGGGAAGGCTGGGAGCACCGCCCCCAATCTTCACGCCTGATATGAGGCAGGCTCATGCTTCCATCCAAAAGATCGCGGGACTGGATTTCGATATCTGCTGCTTTGGTCATGGCCCGCCACTGAAGAGAAACGCTGCCCAACGGGTGCGCGCGTTCGCCGAGTCGCTCTTGCTGTGATACTGTCCCGATAGGAGGATCCATGCTGCTGGGTAAAGTGGTGGGCACGCTGGTGGCTACGCAGAAAGATGAAAAGCTCGAGGGCTTCAGGCTTATGGTCGTGAAGCAGCTAAACATCGATAATGAGGAGACGGGCGGGTACGTGATCGCCGCCGATGCAGTCCAGGCCGGAGTCGGCGACACCGTACTCTACGCCACTGGCTCTTCTGCCCGGCAGACGGTGTTGACCGACAAGAAACCATGCGATGCGGTACTCATGGCGGTCGTGGATACCTGGGAAGTCGGCGGCGTGGTCATCTACCAGAAGGACGCATGAGCGAAGCTGCGACGATCCTGGTTGCTGACGACAGGCCGGAAAGCGTGCGCCTGGTCCGCCACTTGTTGCAGGTGGAGGGCTATACGACTGTAGCCGCCTACGACGGCAAGGAAGCCCTTGACCGGATCCGCCAACACCTGCCGGACCTGGTGATCCTCGACCTCAACATGCCCGTGATGAACGGGTACGAGGTCTGCCAACGGCTCAAGGCTGATCCGGTAACGGCCAATATCCCGGTGCTAATGCTCACCGCCTGGGCCGATCCTGAGCAGCGGGTAAAAGGCCTGCAGCTCGGTGCCGTGGATTATCTTGCCAAACCGTTCGACTACCGGGAGCTGGTAGCCCGTATCCAAACTAGGCTACGGGCAAAGCAGGAGACCGACCGGCTACGGGCCGCCCAAAGGGCAATACGCGGGACCTTTGAGCGATACGTGCCGACGCACGTGGTGGAGCAGTTGCTGGCCGACCCTACACAGGTGAGCCTTGGAGGCAAGCAGCAGGTAGTCACCATACTATTTGCCGATCTGCGTGACTATACGTCGCTGGCAGAGATGCTGCCCCCAGATCAGCTGGTGGACGTGCTCAATGGCCATTTGAGCGTGGCAGTCCAAGCCATATTGGCCAACGACGGCGTCATATGCCAGTACGCAGGCGACCAGGTCATGGCCATCTTTAACGCCCCCCTCCTCCAGGAAGACCACGCGCTGCGGGCGGTACGCACTGCCATGTGCCTGGGTCAGGCAATGGCCGACTACCACGCTGGACTGCCGCCTGAGCTACGCATGGAATTCGGAGTGGGTATTGCCTCTGGCGAGGCGCTGGTAGGCAATATTGGCGCCAAGGAGCTGCTACACTACACTGCCATTGGCGACACGGTCAACCTGGCGCAGCGCCTCGAGGAGATCGCGGACGGCGGAGTGATACTCCTGACCGAGTGTACACGCCAGTTGCTGGACGGTACTCAAGTGCGACTTGAGTCCAACGGACCCACTCAGGTGCGCGGTCGCAACGGACCGGTGAACGTCTACACGCTGCTGGGATTGCCAAGGGGGGAGAGCAGATGACGCTTTCGTTGGATGAACAGCGTATCGCCGAGATCGTGCAGAAGGTGATGGCGGACATGCAGCCCGCGGCACCACGGCTGGACGGCTCGCCTGCCAGTTCAAATGGGACCGGGCCAGGCGCTAGGTCCTCGGTGCCAGCGGGGGGCGCTCACGGTGTGTACCCCGACATAGAGGCAGCCATCGCTGCGGCGACAGCGGCTCAGAAACGCCTCGTCGACATACCGATGGAAAGGCGCGCAACGCTGCTGGCATCGATGCGGCAGGCAGCGACCGAGTCGGCGCCGGTGATCGCCCGGGCAGCCTGGCAGGAATCCGGCATGGGTCGCTACGAGGACAAACTGGAGAAGAACCTGCTGGTCGCAGAACGAACACCAGGTACGGAAGCTCTGCGGGCCCAGGCTTGGACCGGCGATCGGGGCCTGACATTGGTCGAACTGGCACCCTATGGCGTTATTGGAGCCATCACACCCAGTACGAATCCCACCTCGACAATCATCTGTAACGCCATCGGCATGATCGCTGCCGGCAACTCGGTTGTATTCAACGCCCATCCTGGCGCAAAGGCATGTTCGGCACAGACGGTACAGATCTTGAACCAGGCGATCCAGCGGGCAGGCGGGCCGCCCGATCTGATCACTTGTCCGGCAGAGCCAACGATCGAGAGCGCGCAGTTCCTGATGCGCCACCGCGCTATCGGGCTGCTGGTAGTAACCGGCGGACCTGGCGTTGTA
>JASFLR010000234.1:0-5765 GCA_050117995.1 Anaerolineae bacterium | reverse complement strand
CGGGGATAGCAGTGGTGACGGGTGTGGCAGGTTTTGTCGGGTCGCACCTGGGTGAGCGGCTCCTCGGAGACGGCTGGCAGGTGCGAGGTGTGGATTGTTTCACTGATGCATATTCGCGAGCCACCAAAGAGCAGAACCTCTCTGTACTCAGACGCGGTTCTCGGTTTGCCTTCGAAGAGGCCGACCTTGCCGCTGCGAACGTGGGCGATCTGGTTCAGGGCGTCGATGTGGTCTTTCACCTCGCGGGGCAGGCCGGAGTTCGGAGCAGTTGGGGTTCCGAGTTCGAGATCTACACTAAAAGGAACATACTTGCCACACAGCGCCTGCTGGAGGTAGTAGCCGCGACGGGGCTAGAGCGCTTTGTGTATGCCTCTTCTTCATCCATCTATGGTGACACAGCCGAGCTTCCCGTCACAGAGAACAGCCCGCCACAGCCCATCTCTCCCTATGGCGTTAGCAAGCTCGCTGCGGAGCATCTCTGCCACCTGTACTACGTCAACCATGGCGTTCCCACCGTCAGTGTGCGCTACTTCACAGTCTACGGTCCGCGACAGCGCCCAGACATGGCCTTTAACCGGCTGATCCGGGCCATGCTCAGGGACGAGCCATTTCCCCTCTACGGCGATGGCGAGCAGACCAGGGACTTTACCTTCGTGAGCGATGCAGTAGAAGCGACGGTGCGGGCAGCAGGTGCGCCACCAGGCAGCATCTTTAACGTTGGCGGTGGATCCCGGGTGACCTTGAATCACGTGATCGGCCTTCTAGAGGAACTGGTCGGCAGGGAGGCAAAGATCGATCGCCGGGCAAAGCAGGCGGGCGATGTCCGTCACACCTGGGCGAACACTACACGGATCAGGGAGACACTTGGGTTCCAGCCTCAAGTGGGCCTACGTGAGGGACTGGCGCGCGAAGTGGCCTGGCTGCGAGGTGTCCCGAGTACAGGATAGCCTTGTTGATTGGAGAGAGTTGCCTTGGATATATCAGTTGTAGTACCTGTGCTTGATGAAGAAGAAAGCATACCGATCCTGCACGAGAGCCTAACCCAGGCTCTCGTGGGGGGCGGCTTTGCGTACGAGATCATCATAGTTGACGATGGTAGCGTAGACCGCAGCTTGGCGGTCCTGCGTGAGCTGCAGACAGAAGACCCCAATCTGCGCGTAGTGTCCTTTCGGCGCAACTATGGCCAAACGGCTGCGATTGCTGCCGGTTTCGATCGAGCGCGTGGTGACATTGTCATCACGATCGATGCGGACCTACAGAATGATCCGGCAGACATCCCAGCACTGGTGGCCAAGTTGCAGGAAGGGTATGACGTCGTGAGCGGTTGGAGAGTTGATCGTCAGGACCGCTTCCTGGACCGGCGACTACCCTCCATTGTGGCCAATCGTTTCATTGCTTGGGCAACGGGCGTGCGTATCCACGACTACGGTTGTACGCTGAAGGCCTACCGTCGCGATGTTCTGGCAGATGTGCGCTTGTACGGTGAGCTTCATCGTTTCTTGCCGGCTCTTGCGCACGCTGCCGGCGCGCGGGTTGCCGAGATCCCAGTGGGACACCATAGGCGACGCTTTGGCAAGACCAAATATGGTCTCTCGCGCACGCTGAAGGTAATTCTCGACCTATTGGCTGTTCGATTTCTTATGAGCTACTCGACGCGACCGATTCACATTTTCGGTCTCCTGGGAACCCTATGGGCCGCGGCAGGCGGTGCCATCCTTGCCTACCTGGGAGTTGTAAAGCTGTTTCTTGGGCAGCCTATTGGTGACCGACCCCTGACACTGCTTGGGATCCTCTTGATGGTTGTGGGTGTGCAGTTTGTTACCAGTGGCCTGCTGGCCGAGCTTGTGACTCGCACATACTACGAGAGTCAGGGCAAGCCCATCTATACAGTACGTGAGGAACTGGGGTACGCGGGAGAGGGGGAATAGGGACAAGTGTGGGGCAACTCGGAAACTCGAGGCAGCCGGCTGCCGGGTGTACGAGTATGAGGGCGCACAGCGGGATGCGAGGTCGCCTCATTGACCTGGTCAGAATTACAGTCAGCCTTGCCGGATTGGTGGCTGTTCTGCTGACTCAGGATCTGAATCAGGTGCTCCAGCTACTGACAAGCCTGGATTGGCTGCCGTTTGTAATCTCCCTCTTGTTGTTTCTGTTGGGTTCTTTTGTACGTGCCTATCGTTGGGGTTCTTTGGTCTGGGCCCTTGGTATTAAGGCTAGTTGGGCGCGGCTGACCGGTCTCTTTTTCGTAGGCACCTTCTATAACCTCTTCTTGCCCACGGGCCTGGGAGGGGATGCCGTCAAGATGTACGAACTGTCACGCGAAGACGGAGACGCTGCTTCCGCGGTTAGCTCTGTACTCGTGGATCGCTTTCTCGGCCTGTTCATCTTGCTCGCCATGGCTCTGCTTGTGCTGGCAGGTAGCCATCAGTTGGTCCGGCGTGATGTCCGCGCAGTTATCGTGATTGGATTCTTCGGCTGTTTGCTTGGCGTTCTCCTTCTCCTTCAACGCACTTGGATAGAGGGCTGGGGGCGGCGGCTGGGTTTGGATCGGCTGCTGGGTCGTTTCAAGATCCTTCGCCAATTATACGGTTCCATCCATCTCTACGGAACAGCTGCTCTCGCGCGCGCCACGATGGCTTCGGTTGTCTGGAACCTGATCCTGATCCTGGTGTATTACCTCATCGGCTTGTCCGTCGGTGTGGATCTCTCGATCGGTTACTACCTGCTCTTTGTGCCCGTGATCTCCGTTCTTTTGGTCGTCCCGTCTGTCGGAGGCTTGGGCATACGTGAGGGGGCGACAGTTCTTCTCTTCAGTCGCGTCGGCGTCTCAGAAACACAGGCCCTTGCGCTGGCCCTAGCCTATGACGTCCTTCTTGTCGCTTCCGCTCTGATCGGTGGGGTCATCTACATCAGACAGGGGCTGGCCGGACTGCGCCGGAGATGAATCGTTCTTGGGGACAGACACAGGAGGAGTGTGCAAGGAGGATGTTGCTGTCAACATGGGCATGCGTGGCCTGCGGGAGATAGTCAACATGCCGGCACGGGTACATGACAACCAGTGTAGCAGGCTCCTGAGTCGTATTCCCCGACCCTGGCAATGCGTAGCGATCCTGCTTACCTATGAGCTGTTGGCGCTGGTAATGACATGGCCAGCCGTTGCGCGCCTGGACACACATATTGCAGGTGGCCTATGGGATACGCTGGTGCACCAGTGGACCTTCTGGTGGGTCAGGGAGAGCATTGCGACAGGGTTGAATCCCTTTGAGACCGGTTTGTTGTACTACCCCGTGGGCGTGTCGCTGGTTTCCCACAACATTGCTTGGCTCAACATCGCGCTGTGGCTGCCTCTACAGGGTCTGATAGGTCGCTATCCTGCTTACAATCTGCTGTTCATAAGCACATTTGCGCTGAATGGCTTTGCCATGTACCTGCTGGCGCGGGAGTGGATTGGCCGGTCGTGGCCCGCCTTTGTCGCTGGCCTGGTATTTGGGTTCTGGCCTTACACGATGTCGCACACCGATCACCCCAACATGATATTCATCTGTTGGGTGCTTTTGGCGCTGCTCTACATGCACCGGACCCTGGAACACGGCCAGAAGCGTGATGCGATCCTGAGCGGGGTTTTCATCGCGCTGATAGGCATCACTCGTTGGCAGTTGCTCGTGATTGGTGGTATAAGCCTCGTACTGTATATGCTGTATCGATGCCTGACGGACCGCGGGTGTCGGACAGGGCGCAGTCTGCAGCTACTTGTGTTGACAGCCATAGTGGCTGGCGTACTAATGGCACCCCTGCTTGTACCCGTCGCTTTTTTCCAGTTGACGCGCAGCTTTCCTGAGGATCTCGTCGTTGCTGACCCGGGGGAGGGCCAGGCGGATCTGCTAGCGTACGTGTTGCCCGGGCACGAACATCCTCTATGGGGAGACCGGTTTGCATCCTTTCGCGAGAATCTTGATTTTTTCAATAGCGTGTTACGTGTTCCTTTTCTTGGATATCTTGCGATTGCTCTGGCGCTACTGGGAACCCTGAAGCGCTGGAAACATGCTCGGTTCTGGCTTCTGGTAGGCTGTGTATATCTTGTCTTGGCGCTTGGCCCTGAGCTGACGATCAACGGGCAGTCGTATCCAGGGGTGCCGATGCCCTACAGCCTGTTTGAGGACTGGTTACTCGATCCGATTGTGCGCAGACCACATCGATTCAACCTCTTCCTGGGATTGCCGGTTGGCATGCTGGCAGCGCTGGGTGTAGATGAGCTATTAACCTGGAATGCCTTGCGGAACAAGGCAGCGCTGGTGGTTGTGGTGATAGGCACTCTGATCCTCTTTGAGTACTGCGCGCTACCGTATCCGACGTTGCTCCCAGAGGTGCCCGACTGGTACGATCACCTTGCGGAGGAACCAGATGATTTTGGCATTCTGGACGTACCGATGCATCCCCGGGGCTATGACAAGTGGTACATGCTGTACCAGATGACCCATCGGAAACCGATCGTGGAGGGCCATGTGTCACGCATCCCGCGTGAGGCATACGAATTCCTGGATAGCACACTCTATCTGAAGAAGCTGCACGAAGAAAACGTGATGGACCCTGCCCTGATGGATGTAACGCACCAGCTTCGTGCGCTCGCTGACTCTAACGTCCGTTACCTGATCCTTCATCCGGAGCTTGCCTCTGCGGAGCAGATAGCTAGCTGGCGAGGTTGGCTGGCTTTCGATCCGCTCTATGAAGATGAAAGCCTGATCGTCTATCGCACTGATCCGCGTCTCGGTCAAGATTTCACTCTTGAATACGAGTTTACGGACGAATTGGGCCTGATCCGAGTTGACTCTTCAAAACAGGAAGTGGTCTTGGCTGGTTCTGGCGTGCTTGAGGTGGATGCGCGTTGGGCGAGTAGCCGAGCTCCGTCCTGCAAGTACGAGGTGTGCCTCAACCTCGCGGGTACTGAAGGAAAGATCGTTCAAACCGATTGCTGGCCGCTCAGCACCCAGTGGCCCGTCTCTGAGTGGGAGGCCAACGAAGTGGTGCGGGGTGAGTACAGCCTACAGGCGAGTCCATTCCTGGAGGAAGGCAAGTACGCACTGAAGCTTGGGTTAGTGAGCGAGACATGCGCCGTGGATGAAGCAGCTTTGGTCGATTTGGGGGAGTACGAGATCGAGGCTCTGGACCGTGACTTCAGCGAGCCAACTCCAAATCAGGCAACGGAGGTTCAGTTTGGCGATGCGCTCTTACTGAGGGGGTATGATCTGCAGTCCTTGGCTGACTCGCTGGAACTGATCCTCTATTGGCAAGCCAGACAGAGGATGGATCGTTCCTACAAGGTGTTCGTACATCTGGTAGATTCTTCCACAGGCGACTTGGTTGTTCAGGATGACTCTGTGCCTCGTAGATGGATGTATCCGACCGACTGGTGGGAAGCAGGGGAGGTAGTTGAGGATCTGATCGAGCTTTCTATGGGGAGCGTTCCGCCGGGAGACTATCTGCTGAAGGTCGGCGTCTATGATCAGGATACGGGTGTCAGACTCGATGTCTATTCTGAAGACGGTGAGCAGTACTTTGGCGACAGCCTTTCGCTAACCGAGGTCCAGCGGTGATAGGACAGTCCCCTCTAGTAGTCGCAGGACAGCGGGGTGCCGGTCCTATCCCGCTGTGGTGCCTCCAAAGCGGACAAGGGGGACGTAACAGTTCTCGATGCGGATCTTATGGAGTGGCGCTCGGGAGTCAGGAGAGGCTACGTGTCTAGCCGCCGTGCTCCCTCTTTCAGGTTG
>JASFLR010000233.1:0-5765 GCA_050117995.1 Anaerolineae bacterium | reverse complement strand
CGCGTAGCGCGCAGTGCCAGTAGGGTGAGCGCTGACATCGGGTTGGTGTAATTCATCACCACAGCCCCAGGACACTGGCGCTCCACATCACGCAGGATCTCCAGCCATGTTGGGCCGGTGCGCAGCATCTTGAATATCCCCCCGGGCCCGATTGTGTCGCCGATGCACTGATCCACGCCATACTTCAGCGGGATCTCATAGTCCGGGCGGACGTTCCGCAAACCGGCGACCTCGATCGTGTTGATCACATAGTCACACCCTGCCAGCATCTGCTGCCTGTCGGTTGTGGCCTGTACCATCCAGTCACGCCCCGACTTTTCGACCAGCTTCTCACCCAGCCGGTGGGCCAGATCCAGGCGCTCGCCATCAATGTCGACCAGGGCTATCGTACCCTCTTCCAGCCCTGGCGTGCAGAGCAGATCGGTCATCAACTGCTGGGCGAACACCGTGCTCCCCGCCCCCAGGATCGCCACCTTGATCGGGCGGGCGGCTGGCTGCACCGGCACGGCACGCTCATCCTCGTGCACACCGGCGCCCCTTTCCTCGGCGTCCGCCCCTCGTCCTGCGCTCAACTCGTCCGTAGCCTTGATCTCCAGCTCGCCCATCTCCACCGTCTGTACGCGCAACGTGATCCGGTGCTTCCCCGCTTGCAGCCAAACACCCGCACACTGCACGGTCATCTTGACGCCGACCGTGAGCGGCAGGGCCGCTTCTGGCCCCACATCAACTGCCCGGCGCTCGCTTGCGCCCGGGTACGAAACAGATACGCGCTCTGGCGGGCACGCGCTGCCATCTATCTCCAGGCTATCGAAACGGATTACCGTGCCCGTGCCCAGCTTGTTCTGCAAGGCAAACGCACAGCCATCCGCAGTGTTGATCAAGCTGCCTTTCTCATAGAGCGTCGACAGGATAAAACTTGGAACCTTTGCCACCGCCTACCTCCAATCTGCAATGGGGTGAATCCCTGAACTCATAATACCGTACTTTCCCAGCACAGACAAAGCATAGCAGCACACCAGACCGGCAAGTGTGCAAGCCGCCTTTCAACCAGGCAATCACGAAAATATTAAAATTCTCACTGAGGCTCGATTTGCCCTTCACGGATTGCCTCGATTGTGGTATAATCGAGCCGAGCCTCGGAAAACACGGAAGACAGGCCGGGTACGGAATCGGCGCGGATAATGGCTGCCCAGTTCGCCCGGACGAGGCAGTACCGGCGAGACGATGATAGTACGGCGGCACCGCAGCCACATTTTGGCAACCATGGCGCACCAGTTTCGGTTGAGCTGCCTCCTCAGCGCTCAAGTTGTGTAGATTCTCGGGACAGAGGACGATGGCCGACTTTGTTCATTTGCACGTCCATAGCGACTTCTCTCTCCTCGACGGTCTTGGCAAAGTCCAGGACCTGACCAAGGCTGCTGCCGAGATGGGGATGCCCGCACTCGCCCTGACCGATCACGGCGTGATGTTTGGCATGTTGCACTTTTACCAGGCTGCCAAAAAGGCCGGGATCAAGCCGATCGCAGGCTGCGAGATCTATATCTCCCCGCGAAGTATGACCCAGAAGGACGTCAACTACGACACCCGGCCCACCCACCTGGTCCTCCTGGCTGAAGACCAGACCGGCTACCACAACCTGATGCACATTGCAACGGCAGCCCAGCTCGAGGGCTTTTACTACAAGCCGCGGGTGGACAGGGACTTTTTGGCGGCCCATGCCCAGGGGCTCATTGCCCTTTCCTCCTGTGCTTCGGGCGAGGTACCTCGCTTCCTGCAGGAGAACCGCCCGCGAAAGGCGCGCCAGGCCGCCGAGTGGTACCGCGAGGTCTTTGGCCCCGAGAGCTTTTTCCTCGAGCTCCAGGACCACGACATCCCCGAGATGGAGCCAGTCAACCGCGCCTTAGTGGAGTTGAGCCGGGAGACCAGTATCCCCCTGGTAGCCACCAACGACACCCACTACGTCTTGCGTGAACAAGCTTACGCCCACGAGGTCCTGCTCTGCATTCAGACCGGCAAGACAATGACCGACCCCTCTCACCTGAAGATGAACAACGACAGCTACTACCTAAAGAGCCCGGAGGAGATGGCCGTCCTCTTTGCCGATGTGCCCCAGGCGCTGCGCAACACAGTCGCCATCGCCGAGCGGTGTAGCGTCAACCTCGACCCCACAGGCTTTCACCTGCCAGAGATCGACGTCCCGGACGGGTACACGCCCCAGACCTACTTGCGCCACCTGACCGAGAGCGGCTTGCGCCGCCTATACGGCAGCGATTTCGGTTCCGAGCCGGTACAGAACCGGCTTGACTACGAGCTGGATATCATCCACCGCATGGGCTTTGATGTCTACTTTCTCATCGTCTGGGACCTGTGCCAGTTCTCGCAGAAGCAGGACATCTGGTGGAACGTGCGCGGGTCGGCTGCAGGCAGCATCGTCGCCTACGGGCTGGGCATCACCAACCTGGATCCCCTGGGCCACGAGCTCCTGTTCGAGCGATTCCTCAATCCCGACCGGGTGAGCATGCCTGACATCGATCTCGACTATCCCGACGACCGCCGTGAGGAGATGATCCAGTACACCGTACAAAAGTACGGCTCGGATAAGGTAGCCCAGATCATCACCTTTGGCACGCTGGGCGCCAAGGCCGCCATCCGTGACGTGGGCCGCGCCCTCGATATCCCCCTCGGCGAAGTCGACAAGGTCGCGCGTTTGGTGCCTGCTGGGCCCGGCGTCAAGCTGCGCGACTCCCTGGACAAAGTGGTGGAGCTCCGCCAGATGTACGAGGGCGTCGACTATGTCCACACCCTGATCGACACAGCCCTGGATGTGGAGGGGGTCTCGCGCCATGCATCCACCCACGCCGCAGGCGTAGTCATCACCGACAAACCCCTGGTGGAATACACGCCCCTCCACCGTGCCACTCGCGGTGCCGACGAGGCCTTGCCCGTCACCCAGTACACCATGGACGTGCTGGAGAACACCGGGCTGCTCAAGGTCGATTTCCTGGGACTCAGCACCCTCACCGTCATGCGCAAAGCCGCCGATCTGATCAAGGAGCGGCACGGCACAAGCCATACTCCGCACAACATCCCCCTGGACGATCCAAAGGCATACGAGCTGCTGGCTAGTGGCAACGTGCTGGGCATCTTCCAGGTAGAAGGCGGCGGCTTCCGGCGCGTCCTGAGCGAGATGAAACCCTCGCGCTACGAGCACATCGTAGCCGTGCTGGCCCTCTACCGTCCAGGTCCGATGGAACAGATCCCCGCCTACATCCGGCGTATGCACGATGAGGAGCCCGTCACCTACCAGCACCCGATACTGGAACCGATCCTGGAGGAGACTTACGGCATCATCGTCTACCAGGAACAGATCATCCAAATTGCCACCCAGTTGGCCGGCTACGCAGCAAGTGAAGCAGACACCATGCGCAAGGCTGTGGGCAAGAAGAATGAGAAGGCCCTCCGCGCGCACAAAACCAAGTTCGTCGCAGGCTGCGTTGGCAATGGCCTGCCCCGCGAGACAGCCAAGTCCATCTTTGGCAGCATCGAGTACTTTGCCCGCTACGGCTTCAACAAGGCCCACGCCGCCGACTATGCCATCATCACCGTCCAGACGGCATACCTCAAGGCCTACTACCCGGTAGAGTATATGACTGCCCTGCTCACAGTCGATCAGCACAAGACCGACAAGGTTGGCCCGCTCATCGCTGAGGCGCAGCGCATGGGCATCGAGGTCCTGCCACCCAATGTCAACTTCAGCCAGCTCGATTTTGCCATCGAGGACGAGCCCGAGGGAGTCGAGGGTCCCGCCATCCGCTACGGTCTGGGGGCGATCAAGAACGTCGGCGAGGGGCCGGTCGAGGTCATAATCGCCGCCCGCGACGAGGGCGGTCCGTTCAAGGACATCGATGACTTTTGCCAGCGGGTGGACCTGCGCCAGGTGAATCGTCGCGCCCTGGAGTGCCTCATCAAAGCCGGCGCCCTGGACCCTCTCGGCAAGCGAGTCCAGCTATTGGCCGTCGCCGACCGCATGATCAGCATCAGCCATCAAGCGCACGGTGCCGCCCAGCAGTACACCATGTTCGACCTGCCCGCCTTTGCTGCCAGCACCCGGCTGGCAACCGACCTGCCCGAGGTCGTCGACGTGTCGCGCCGGGAGATGCTTATCTGGGAAAAGGAGCTGATCGGCACCTATATCTCCGATCACCCACTCACGCGTGTCTGGGCCGAGCTCGAGAATGCCATCACCGTCCTGACTGGCGAGATCGAAGAGAGCATGATCGACCAGAACGTGACTGTCGCCGGCCTGGTGAACAGTGTGCGCCCGCACATCACCAAGAAGGGCAAGCCCATGGCCTTTGTCGAGATCGAGGACCTTCAGGGGACCCTCGATGTCGTGGTCTTTCCCAGCGTCTGGGAGCAGACTCGGGATCTGTGGGAGACGGAACGCGTCCTCATCCTGCGCGGCAAAGTCAACTATCGCGGTCGGGACCCCAGCCTGATCGTGGACTCGGCTACCAACGAGATCCTGTCGGCGCGGCCCCTGGAGGAGCTGCCCCAGCTTGCCGTGCCGCCCACGCGCACCCTGGTCCATCTTCATATCAGCCTGCCCCGGACCCAGGACCTGGCACACCTCACCCGGCGGCTGGGCCAGGTCTACGACCTGCTCATGAGCTTCCCTGGAGAGGATCGCTTTAGCCTCTGCGTGGAGAACGGCGGGCAGGGCAAGCTACAGATCGACTTTCCCAACGACACCACCCATCACTGTCCCCAGTTGGAGCAACGGCTTCGCGCGCTCGTGGGAGCAGGCACCATAACCGTGGAGCCAACAGGGAACGGTATCGGCAGGCGATCATGACCCTGCCAACCCCAGAAATAGCTCCAAAACCTGTCGAGCGCGTCAGGCAGGCCTTGCGGAGCGCAGGCATAGACCCCGATCGGGTGCACGAACTCCCCGCCGACACAAGCACCGCCGAGGCAGCCGCCCAGGCCGTGGACGCGCCCCAGGGCAGCATCGTCAAGTCCCTCATCTTCCTCGCCGATGGCGCGCCCCTGCTCGTCCTCGCCGCCGGCGACCAGCGGGTGGACGTCAAGCGACTACGGGCCCTCCTCGGCTTGAGCAAGCGCCGCCTGCGCATCGCTCGCCCCGCCGAGGTGCTGGAGCTGACCGGTTTCGAGGTCGGCGGCGTGCCACCCGTGGGTCACATCCAGCCCCTGCGCACCCTCGTCGACAGCACCCTGGCCCGCTACGACACCGTCTGGGCCGCCGCTGGCAGCACCCATGCCGTCTTTCCCATCGCCTACCAGCAGCTCCTATCCATCACCGCCGGCGAGGTCATGGACTTGGCGCAGACAGCGTAACACCCCGCTATCTACATCACCCAATTCTTGACACGACCCCCCACGCGTGGTACACTCGCCCGCGAAAGCACGGTGATAGCACCTATGGCAAATTCGCAGAACTCAATGCAACCCATGCCACCCGAGCATGCCGCCAGCCTCAGCCCGTCCCCCGACCTGCCGGCCCTCCTGGATCGACTGGTCGGCCTGCTCGCGGCAGCCACCCACGATGCGCCCATGATGCTCTTCCTTCACGAGCCTGGGGCCAACCAGTACCTGTTGCACCATGCGCGCGGCTTGGAGGCAGCGCCCACGGCAGAACCGCGCTTTAGCCTGGACAGCGACCTGGCCCGGTGGCTGGCAGCGCGCGAACACCCCATCTACCTGGCAGGCAGCGATGACCAGCCCCTACCGCCCCTGGATGCCAC
>JASFLR010000232.1:0-5771 GCA_050117995.1 Anaerolineae bacterium | reverse complement strand
GGCCCGGAAGATGGGTTCTTTGAGCTAGCAGTGACGGGTATCCCCAGCACCTGGCTGTCGGTACCCGCGCCGGTGGTACGCCTGGCAGCGGGCGAGCAGCGTCAGGTTTCGCTAACCATCCAGCCACCGTTGCCACCGGTGGGTAGGGCCGGGCGTCACCAGATGGTGATCCGGGCCTCCAGCCAAGAAAGGCCCGCGGTGGCGGCCGAGGCGACGTGTATGCTGACTGTGGCCGCCCTGGAAGCGCCAGGTCGCATCGGCATGCTGCTAGCCGCGACCGAGTACCCGGTGGCGCCGGGGGAGAGCGTGTCCATTGCGCTTGTCCTGTTCAACCAGGGCCTGGAGAGGGACGTTGTCAGCCTGTCGGTGGAGGGGATCCCCAGCAGCTGGGTTTCGGCCTCAGCGGCATCAACGGCCCTTATGCCCGGGCAGCAACAGGAGGTGACGCTGAAGATCGAGCCGCCCCGCTCCGGCGCGGGCGGTGCCGGGCGGCACCCCTTCCGCATCCTGGCCGCCAGCCAGGCAGCACCGGGGCAGGTGACCACGGCGAAGTGCATTCTTACCATCGCTACCTTTTCTCAATTTGGCAGCGAACTACGCCCGCAGCGGATCGAGGCGGGGGCGCCGGCACGGCTGATGGTGGAGAACCAGGGCAACGTCCAGCAGGTCTTTAGCCTCACCTGGCAGAGCCCCGACGATGGGCTGGCCTTCGAGCCGGCCCCGGCGCAGGAGCTGCGCGTCGCGCCTGGAGAGGTTGCTATCGCAGAATTCAGTGCCAAGCCCAGGAAAAGACCGCTCCTGGGGCGGGAGCGTACCTGGCCGTTTACGGCCCGCGTCCAAGCGGCCCAGGCGGAGGCACGAAATCTGAACGGTGAGGTGGTAGGCAAACCCCTGATCCCAAGCTGGGTGCTGCCCACGGTGCTGGTGGCCATTCTGATTTTCGCCAGCATCGTGATCCTGTCCACCGTCCTGGGTGGCTCCGATGAAGGCACGCCAACCCCGGTGGCCGAGGTCACGGCCACGCCGGGCGAAGAGCAGCCCATGCCCACCGAGCCGCCGCCGGAAGAACTGCCGACAGAGCCGCCACCGGAAGAACTGCCCACAGAGCCGCCACCGGAAGAGCCGCCCACAGAGCCGCCACCGGAAGAGCCGCCCACCGAACCGCCACCGGAGGAACCACCCACCGAACCGCCACCGGAGGAGCAGCCCACAGAGCCGCCGGATGGTGTGCAACTGCCGGCGGACCCAGAAGAGGGCGAACGGCCCTGCACGCTCCTGGCCGCGGTACTGATCTTCGCGCCGATGTTGGTCATGAGCAAGAAGGGCCGCGACAAAAGGCAGGACAAGTAGAAGGGAGTTTCAAATGGGACGAGCAAGAAGAATAGATCGGCGACAAGCTCGACGGGGACGGGCGCCGGTATTCAAGCGCTACCAGATGCGCCAGAAACTGATTGCCTTTGGCGACGATTTCTATATCGAGAACGAGCAGGGCCAAAAAGTGTTCAAAGTCGACGGCAAGGTGTTGCGCGTCCGCGATACGCTCGTGTTCAAGGACATGCAGGGCAACAAACTGTGCCAGATCCAGGAGCGGATGCTCCGGGTGAAGGACACGATGGAGATCGAGGGGCCGGATGGCAGGACGCTGGCCACGGTCAAGAAGGCTCTCATCACACCGCTGCGCGACCGCTGGACGGTAAAGATCAAGGGTGGTCCCGATCTGGAGGTGCAGGGCAACATCCTGGACCACGAGTACCGCATCGGCGAGGGGCGCCAGAAGGTTGGCGAGGTCTCGAAGAAGTGGTTCCGGGTGCGCGACACTTACGGTGTGGAGGTCGCCGAGGGACAGGATGACATCCTGATCCTGGCTGTCACGGTAGCCATCGACGCCATGGCGCACTGAACAGGGCAAAACGCTAGCCGTGAGGCCTGGAATGTGGATCACACCTCACGGCTAGCGAGGCGCACCAATCTTTGACCGAGGGAAGTGCAGAGTGAGGAAAAGGCTCTTTCTCTTTTTGGCGCTGAACCTCGCGACGCTGCTGGCTTTGGCCTCCGTCGTCGGACAACCATCCCTTGCCTCGCAGGGGACATCGGCCACGCCTGAGGCAATTCCGGCCCAGTCAACCGCAGCGTCACCGGCGGGCAGCGCGGCCCCGGCCCCTGAGGAAGACCAGGAGCCGGCTGTAGAACCGACGCCGACCGATATACTGGAAGGCGTGGTCATGACCCGGACGCCTGAGCCCACGGCGACCCCGGGCAGGGTGGAACAGCAGGTGGAGGAGTTGGTCGACACTGTTGGGCTGGGCCGGACGACCTTTCTAGGTCTCAGCGTGGTCAACTGGGTCAACCTGGCTATCTCCCTGCTGTATGTGTTACTCGGCTACGCAATCGGCACTTGGCTGATCCGGCGCATCCTCGCAAGCGTGGTTCGGCGCACCGCCACAGCGTTTGATGACCGTCTCCTGGGCGCCATTGGCTATGATGTCCGCTGGCTGGTTGTGTTGCTGTCCCTATACCTTTCCACCACCCGCTTGACCTTTGTGAGCGCCGGCCTGAAAATATTCCTCGGGGACCTCTATTTTGTGGTAGGCCTGTTTCTGGTCGTCCGCATCGTCTTTCGAGTCATCGAGGTGGCCGATGAATGGGCTAGCCAACACGTGACGAGAACGGGCCGTGAGGGCGCCTTTGAGCACTTCAGGGCATTGCTGGTCCGAATGGCACGTATCGTGACCGTTGTCGTGGGCGCGATCATCTTGCTGAATCATTTCGGCGTGGACGTCACTGCCCTCACCGCCGCCCTGGGCCTGGGCGGCCTGGCCCTCACCCTGGCTGCTCAGGATACCATCGCCGACATGATCGCCGGGATCATCATTCTCGTCGACCGGCCCTTCCGTATCGGCGACCGGATCGAGATCCAGAGCGCGGGCACCTGGGGCGACGTTATCGACATTGGGCTGCGCACCACACGGATCCGCACACGAGACAACCGGGTGATTATCCTCCCCAACTCGACCATCGGCAGCAACCAGGTCATGAACTACAGCTATCCTGACCCGTCCTACCGCAACGAGACCCTTCTGAGCGTCGGCTATGACACAGATCTCGAAGTCGCCCGGCGCCTCATCGTCGATACGGTCCGCGGCACGGAGGGTGTGCTGGCCGACAGGTCGATCGATGCCCTATACATCGAAATGGGGGATTCGGGCGTCATCTTTCGGGTACGGTGGTGGATCACGAGCTATGTGGCACTGCGGCGCAATCTGGACCAGGTGCACACGGCCCTGCAGGCGGCCTTTGACGGGGCTGGCATCCCCTTTGCCTCGACCACCCAGACCATCACCCTGCAAGCGGATGCCCGGACGGTGCGACGGGTGTCCTCTGCCTTTGACGGGCGGGGGCGAGCCGGTTCCGGGAAGGGGAGCAATGGCTAGCCGAAGGGGTTGTGTTTCGGTGCAGCGCAAGCCATTGCCGCGGAAGAGTCAACACGCGTGTCGCTCTTCGTTGGCGCGCAAAACGGCGTTGACCCTGCTGCTGGTGGTAGCAACCTTATTGTTTGCCGCCATTGCCGATATCCTGCCTCCTGCTGTCGTCGCGCAGGCCGGCGCCATGCAGCAACCTGCGGCCTTGGCGCCGGCGGTGTTGCTCCAAGATACGCCCGACTCCTCGGTGGACACACCGGAACCACCTCTGACGCAGACACCTCCACCGCCCGCGGAAACCGGCGAACCGTCGCCTACTGAGACCCCACAACCGCCGGCAGATACGGCCGAACCGACGCCCGAGGCCACGGCCGAGGAGACGCCTGAAGGGGGAGAGACAGCAGCGCCCGGCACAGGGGAGCCGGCAGAAGCGACAGTGTCGGTCACGACGACAGCAACCGCCACGCCCAGGCCGCCGATTTGGCCGACAGATTGGCCGCTGGGCACCATCCGCGTTGGCGAAGAGTCCGCCCCCCCTGCTCAGCCTGTGCGGGTGACCCTCGCGGAGTGGATCCGGCTGGCCCTGGCCCTGGCCATTGTTGTGGCCGTTGCCCTCCTGGGCGCCCCGCTGCTCCACCGGCTCCTGGACTCGATCGTGGCCAGCCGGGGCTGGGACCTGGACGAAATACTGCTCGCCCAGATCAGGCCCTTGCTTTCGTGGTGGCTGGCGGCCATTGGGTTTCACGTGGCCGTCTGGTGGGTGGGTTTCCAGAACGGGCCGGCCAGAGCTCTTTTTGCAGATCTTGCCTTCCTAGCCTACGTTGGCGTAGCGACCCTGACACTGTGGCGGCTGGTGGATCCCGGGATCGATCTCTATGCTCTGCGCATCTCGGACGAGGAGCAAGCTGCCACCGTCGAAAGACTGCGCCCCCTGATGCGGCGCTGGGCCAGGGTGTTGATCGCGATACTCGCCGTCCTGGTTGGTCTGGGGCGCTTCCAGGGCGGATTCTCCGCACCCACCATCTTGGTAGTACTCATCGGTCTGGCCGTCAGTCTGGCGGCCCGGAACACGCTCACCGACGCCATCGCCGGCTTGTTTATCCTGGTCGACCAGCCGTTTCGCATCGGCCACCGCGTCGAGGTCCAGGGCGTCGACACCTGGGCCACCGTGGTTAACATTGGTCTGCGCACTTCTGTCCTCCTCACCAAACAGAACGTCGAGATCATTGTGCCCAATTCGACCATCGGCAAGAACCAGGTGATCAACTACAATTATCCAGATCCCCGATACCGGATGCAAACCCACGTGGGCATTGCCTTTGGTGCCGACGTGGAGCATGCCCGCCGGGTGATGGCCGATGCAGTGCGACAGGCAGACGGTGTATTGCCCGACGAGCCGGTAGACGCGCTCTATGTAGAGATCGCAGACTCGGCCATGATCTTTCGCATACGGTGGTGGATAGATTTTCGAGACGACTGGGAAACGTCCTATGACCGCGTTCATACAGCCCTGGACCTGGCCCTGGCTCGGGCAGGCATCGACTCCCCATATCCAGGCCAGAGCGTGGTTCTGGAGGTTGAGGACGAAACACTGGCCGGGGCCTGGCAGGCGTGGCAAACCGCAAGGGAGGCCGGTTCAAACGGGCTAGGGGACAATGAGCGTACAGTGGAATAACGAAGAGGAACGCTGGCGCGAATCGGAACGCCGGCGCGGGATCGCCGAAGGCTTGAGGGACATCCTTGCAGCCCTCAATTCTGACCAGGGTCTGGAATCGATCCTGGACCTCATCGCGGCGCAGGCCCGGCAACTGCTCGATACGCAGGCGGTGGGCATCTACCGGCTGGAGAGCGAGGTGGACGGCTGGACCATCGAGGCGGCCCGGGGGCTGCTGGTCACCTACGTGGCCGGCTTTAACGTGCCCATCGGCCAGGACACGTTGCGGCAGGCCATCGTGTCTCGCCGTCCCGTCGTCGGCCGGCGGCCGCCCACCGCTAACCTGGAGGGGGAGACTGCGCCGCTGGCCCAGAATATCGCATCACCCGACAGCCCCTGGCCGCGCTGGTACCGTGCCTGGCTGGCCGTGCCGATCATCACCAAGGACGAGGTCTATGGCGGGATGTTGTTGTACTATTCCGAGCCGCGGGCGCTCTCGGAAGAAGAGATCCAGCTAGCCATCTCTTTTTGCGACCAGGCCGCCCTGGCCATCGAAAACGCCCGCCTGCGGGCGCACGCCGAGCAGGCAGCCACAGCGGCCGAGCGGGAGCGACTGGCCCGCGAGCTGCACGACGCCGTGACGCAGACCCTCTTTTCCGCCAGTGTGATCGCCGAGACGATGCCCCGTATCTGGTTCG
>JASFLR010000231.1:0-5782 GCA_050117995.1 Anaerolineae bacterium | reverse complement strand
GATCAGCCGGTGAGCGATGCCATGGATGCAGCCCGGACAGTAGTGTGTGACTACATCCGATAGGGCTTCGGGCCGGCTGAAGACCAGTTCTGCTGTCTCTGTCATGCTAATCTCCTTCCCAGGGAGTTTTCTCGAGTCAACGGTCTGAGCAAGTGGGGCGGGCGCAGGAGCCACATTAGCTCCCGCTACCCACGCCGGTTTTACCGGCATCCCGTGTGTCTCAGGCCAACTTGGCAATCTCCTCGTATATGTCCTCGGGCAGCGGGACGATCCCGCCCATCTTGCCAAAGAACGAAATGGGCCGGCGGCAGTTCGTTGCCAGTCGCACGTCCTCGATCATCTG
Organism: Anaerolineae bacterium; assembly: GCA_050117995.1. Classification (GTDB taxonomy): domain Bacteria; phylum Chloroflexota; class Anaerolineae; order JAAYZQ01; family JAAYZQ01; genus JBFFCR01. The sequence continues at coordinate 5,439 of JASFLR010000231.1, read as the reverse complement.
GCCCGCGCTGAGCTCCACGACCAGGATTTCCCGCGCCGTCTCCGCCACCTCGTTCATGCGTTCGTAGGGGAACGGGAACATGGAGATGGGTCGGAATAGCCCCACCGGGATTCCCTCAGCCCGGGCTTGCTTCACCGCGGTCTGGGCGATCCGCCCCGCTGTCCCGTAAGCTACGACTATAATTTCTGCGCCCTCCATCTCGTACTCGGCGTAGCGGACCTCGTTGGCTTTTATCTCCTCGATGATCTCCTGCAGCTTGAGGTTCTCGCGCTCCAGATTCTGGGCGCCCAAGAACAGTGAGGTGATGATATTCTTCTTGCGGTCCTTGGCGCCCGTCAGCGCCCAGTCATGCTCCGCGCGCACTGGTGTCTTGAGCTCTGGCAGTTCTACGGGTTCCATGATCTGGCCGATCAGGCCATCCGCAATAACCGTCACTGGCTGTCGATACTTGTCCGCGAGGTCAAATGCCTCAATGATCAGATCGACCGTTTCCTGCACCGTCGATGGCGCCAGCACGATGAGGTTATAGTCGCCGTGACCGCCGCCCTTGGTCATCTGGAAGTAGTCGCCCTGCGCTGGCTGAATGTTGCCCAGGCCCGGCCCGCCGCGCATAATGTTGACGATTACGCACGGGACGAACGACATCGCGATGTAGGACACGCCTTCCTGCATCAGGCTGAAGCCAGGGCTGGATGTGGTGGTCATCACCCGGGCTCCGGTGCAGGCTGCGCCGTACACCATATTGATTGCCCCCAGCTCACTCTCAGCCTGGACAAAGGCCCGGTTCAAGTCTGGCATCCGGCGGGACATGTACTCCAAGACCTCAGTCTGGGGCGTGATCGGATAGCCGAAATAGGCGTCACAGCCAGCACGGATGGCGGCCTCAGCAATGGCTTCGTTGCCTTTCATAAGTACTTTCACGGTATCTTATCCTTTCCGTGCTTTCCTGGGTGTGCGATACACCGTGATGACCATGTCCGGACACATCATGGCGCACAGCGTGCACCCGGTGCACTTGCCTTCCGGATCGACAAAGGTCGACGGCCGGTATCCCTTGACATTGAAGTGATCGGCCATCTGAACCAGGTCACCTTGGGGACACACAGTGGTGCATAGTTCGCACCCCTTGCACCGGTCCTCGTTGATGACGATATGGCTCATCTTCTGTAACCTCCTATCGGAACGTTTTTGGGACGTGAATTGCAGCGTTACTTGGTCAGACAGATCCCCAGCGCCAGAGATAGCATCTTCTGTTGGGGTGGGTCGGAACGGGATGGCATGACGATGGGGCACTTGGCGCCCACAACCACGCCGGCCATGTGACCTTTGGCAAAGTAGGCCAGCGCCTTGGCAAGAATGTTGCCCGATTCCACGTCGGGTGTGATCAAGATGTCGGCATGACCGGCAACCTGGCTCTTGATGTTCTTCATCTCGGCAGCCTTCAGTGAAATCGCATTATCCAGGGCAAGGGGGCCGTCCACAATACCGCCGTGGATCTGGCCTCTTTCAGCCATCTTGGAAAGGTTGGCAGCATCCATGTTGGCTGGCATTTCCGGATTGACCATCTCGGTGGCAGCGAGGATCGCAACCCTCGGCTGTTCCACACCCAGCTCGATCGCAGTATCGATCGCGTTCTGTACGATGGCCACCTTCTGTGCCAGGGTAGGTGAGACGACAATAGCCACATCGCTGACAAAGATCAGCCGGTCGAAATCTGGGATCTCGAATACACTGACGTCTGTGATCACCTTGCCAAGGCGCAGGCCCTTTTCCCGGTCCAGTGCTGCCTTCATCAACTCCACAGGTAGCGCCCGGCCATTCATCACCAGGTCAACTTCCTCGGCGTGGACCATTTCCACTGACCGGTACGCTGCCCGGACCATGTCACGTTCATCGATGATCTCCATGCCGGTCAGGTCTATGCCTTCTTCGTCGGCTACTGCCTCCAACCGGGCGGGGCTGTCGATAAGAATGCAATGTGCCAATCCCAGGCCCCGTGCCAATCGCGCCGCGTGGAGCGTCTGGCGCTGCCCAGCACCGACGATGGCTACGCGCTTGGGTGCGCGCTCCATCGCTGCCTCCAGTAGTTGAGCAAAGTTACGAACGATCATGCTATCTCCTTCCCTGGCTGAGCGCCCAGGGCACACCTGAGCGAGATCCGCCAAGCTCTTGCCGGCGGCGGTCCTGCAACATCGCCCTACCCCGGAGACCTATTCCCATGACATAACAAAGTGCCTGTCCAGCACAAGCACCGGCTGATCAAATGCTGTGCTGGTTGGATCGTCCGGTGTGCCTGTCGGCAGTGTGTCAAGCCAATGGCGCTCTACACATACAAAGGCGATCGGCAAGCCCAGCGATTCGGCGAACCGTTCGATCTTGGCATGTCCCTCAACGATCTGCTCGAGGGTCGTTGCCCCAATCAAGTTGGGGTTGCTGACCAGACTGGACACTTGCAGCCTGGCACTTGCCTCGATCTCCGCAATCGAGCCTCGCAGTCCCTCAAGCGTATCGGTAAAAGGCCGGTAGGGGTTCACGACAAAGTGCATCGCATAGCCCTTGCGGCTGATGACCGCACTATACTGCCCCAGGGCCCGCGCGCCCTGCTTGTCACCACCCACATCCAGCACTACCGGGAGATATGGCTGCTCGATGGCGCCCAAGATCTCGGGCGTGATAGCAGGCGTGTCAAGGTGCTGCCCAATGAGTGCCGGGGCGACGACCCTTACCCCGAGATCCTGGAGTCTGTCCGCAGTCTCGCGCGAACGAAAGTAGGGAGTCACGATGTCCAGATCGATCAGGATGGCGCCGGCTGCCTTGTGAGACTGGTTGCCTCCTCGTTGCCTTTCCCCACTCATCCTTTGCGCCAGGAGCAGCGCATAGTTGATCGCCGTCTCTGACTTGCCGCTGCCAAAGCGACCGGTAACGATGACAGTGTCCGCATACGGCACACGCCCATTCATGGGGCCAGTATCACCCCCAACGCCAACGAAATGAGCTTGGCCTCGCGGGTATCAGATCGTGACGGCAAAATCAGCGGGCAGCGCGCGCCTACCACTACGCCGGCCATCTTGCCCTGGGCGAAGTAGGTGATCGCTTTGGCCAGCACATTCCCAGCCTCGATATCCGGCGCGATGAGAATGTCTGCATAGCCTGCGACCTCGCTCCTGATGCCCTTGATCCGGGCTGACTCGGGCGAGATGGCGTTGTCAAGCGCCAGAGGTCCATCCACAAGCCCCCCCTTGATCTGGCCCCGGTCAGCCATTTTGGAAAGGTTGGCTGCATCGAGCGTCGTGGGGATCTTTGGATTCACCGTCTCCGTGGCGGCCAATACAGCCACCCGGGGCTGGTTGATCTCCAGCGCCCGTGCCACATCGATGGCGTTTTGCACAATCTGGACCTTCTGCTCGAGGTCGGGCGCCACTGTCACCCCTGCATCGCTGATAAAGATCAGCCGGTCGAATCCAGGGATCTCAAAGACTGCCACGTGCGTAAAGAGCCGGCCCGTTCTCAAATTGAGGTCGCGACTCAGGGCGGCCCGCAGGAAATCGCTCGTCTCGACCTTGCCCTTCATCGCGATGTCGGCCTGTCCGTCGCTCACCAATTTCATCACCTGCCAGGCAGCATCGCGGGACCGGGATGCATGAACCATTTCCATGCGCGAGATGTCAAAGTCCTCATCGTCCGCGATCTTTTTTATCTGATCGGTGTCTCCAACGAGCACAACCTCAGCCAGACCTGCTACCTCGGCATCCAAACCTGCCAGCATGACCTCGCTCTGGTGCCCCGCCGCAACGGCTACCGTCTTTGGACCTTTGCTCTTGGCAGCCTCCAGCAGTTCAGCGAATGTTCTAGTACGCATGTAGCTCTTGCTCCTCCTTAATGCTGCTCCGTATTAGCCTTGGGGATGGTGAAGAAGAATGTACTCCCCTCTCCAACCATGCTGTGAACTCCCACCTGTCCGCCGTGCGCTTCTACGATCTGTTTGACGATCGCCAGCCCCAGGCCCGTGCCGTCAAAGTGCCGGGTGGTTGTGCCATTGACCTGGTAGAACCGTTCAAAGATTCTGTCCATCTCACCGGGTGCGATTCCGATCCCAGTGTCCTCCACTTCGGCACGGATCCACTGCTCCTGTTCGACTATGCGGACGGTGATAGTGCCTCCGGGTTGGCTGAACTTGATGGCGTTTTGGATCAGGTTATCGAACACCTGTCCCAATCGTCGCATCTCGCCCTGCACCAGGGAAAGCCCGTCAGGAATCTCCTCGATCAGGGTGAGACCTGCCTCATCCGCACTTGCCCGGGCAGCCTGGACCGCAAACCGTGCCACCTTGCTAATCGAAACAGGCCCTGTTCTGATCCGTTCTCTGCCGGCCTGCAGCATGGAGACAATGTCATCCACCAGCCTGGATAGTACGTCAGTCTTGTTGGCTATGATCTCCACAGCCTTTTGGGGCTCTTCCGGAAGGGCGCCCAGTTCACCCTCCTGAAGCAGCTCCACGTACCCCCTGATAAAGGTAAGCGGGGTGCGAAGCTCGTGCGATATATTCTGTATCAGTTCCGACTTGCCCTTGTCGAGGTGCCGCAACTCGTCCAAGGCCTGCTCCAGTTCTGCATAACTGGACTGCAGGCTCTCGTAGAGCTGTGCATTCTCAATGGCCACGGCAGCCTGGGCCGCCGCGATAGCCAGCAAGCGCAGCTCCTCATCGAACGCGTTGGGCTGTGTGTCGTCTATGCTCAACGTGCCGATGACCTCCCCGCGAACAAGCAGGGGTACGACCAGGAGAGACCGGATGTCAGGATCGAAGAAAATAAAGTCGCGCTCTGCCTGGGTATCCGGTATGTAAATCGAACGCTGCTCAGTGATTACGCGCCCGCTGACTCCTTCACCCAGTCTCATACGGGCGATCCCTTTCCAGGCCACCGAGGGTCCGCTGGCAACCTCGAGCTGCAGGTGTTCCCCGGTCCGATCGATCAGGAAGATGCTACAGGAACGGCAGTCGAGCGTCATGCGCAGGATGGAAACGATCGATTCCAGGACCGATGTCGTCGACAAGCTGCTCGCAATCTGGGTGGAGAGCGTATATAGCGTAGAAACTTCTGCCAGGCGTGCCACCGTTTGTTGGTGCAAGCGCTCCTTGTCGATGGTGATGGCAGCGATGCCCGCGAGGGCCATCAACAGGTGCCTCTTCGTGTCATCTCGTGGCAGCCCATCCACCGCGATCAGGCCGATGGGACCTCGCTCTGCAATCAGCGGTACATTGGTGATCTGCCGTGCCCGAGAGCCGACGTCATCCAAAAAGTCGGGATCCGAGGCAGTGTCAGGGACTTCTACGATCTTTCCGGTGGTCAGTGCTCGCCGATAGGTCCCCTCGTGACGGTTGACAGGGCGGCTGTTGAACTTTTCCACCACCTCCGGTCCCAATCCCCGCTCGATAACAAT
>JASFLR010000230.1:0-5766 GCA_050117995.1 Anaerolineae bacterium | reverse complement strand
ACCCCTCATCGCCCTCGTCGTGATCTCCCTGCCGGTTGCTATTCTTCCAGCGCTCGTTGTCCTGTCGGCGTTTGCTGGCACTGAGGGCGTCAAACAGATGTTGTCGACATTGGTCAAACCGAAGGGGAGCATCGCCTACTATATGATCGCCCTGTTGGCATTTCCAGCCACACATATTGTCGGCACAGGGATCACCAATCTCCTGAACGGCGACCGATGGTTTCCCCAGGTCTTCCAGGGATCCGACCTTGCCCTTACGGTCTTTATCACCTTCTTCTCTGTACTGCTTTTCTCCGGCGGTATCAACGAAGAGTCAGGATGGCGGGGTTTCGCTCAATCGAGGCTACAAAAGGAGCACAGCCCTTTGGTCGCGAATTTGGTCTTGTGGGTTCTGATAGTGATCTGGCATATTCCAAACGACATGCTTCAGTACCAGCACGGCGGCTACCTGCTGGTGCGGATCGGTCTCTATCCATTCATCACAATCCTATTCGGCTGGACCTATAACCGAACCAAGGGAAGCATCCTGGCTCCGGCGATTTTCCATGCCTCCATGAACTCTATGAATCCGTTGTTCGCGGCCCTTCCAATCACTACTGCGGGCAGCATTCTGCTGGTTGGCCTTGCCGTGGTTGTGGTGATTGGCGATCGCATGTGGCGGAGGCTTCCGGAAGATCATCCAGCCGTATTTCCTGGCGCGGTCACAGCCGCTGCCGTCGTATCGTCCGACCAGTCACTTGCTACTGCTGACTCAGAGGGCTGAACCCTGTTTGGCGCTTGCCTGTCCTGCCAGCATGCCACACCACCTTGTCGGAGATTGTACTGAAGAACCTCCAAAGTGCCTATTCCATCTACCTTATCATAGTGGGCGCGGACAAGCTGACTGGCAGCCTATTCGGCACCGTTCAGATAGTGTACTTTGCTACGAGAGTCACCAGTGATCCGTTTCAACTTGTGCTCATCTGGACGGTATTCCAGATATCGGTTCTGCTGTTCGAGATCCCTACGGGAGTGATTGCCGATATTTGCAGCCGCCGGCTGTCAGTTATCCTCGGTTTTCTGGCGACCAGTCTGGGGAGCCTTGCCGTGGTGGCATTCCAGACATACTCTCTTGTGTTGTTGGGCATGGTGATTTTGGGTGTCGACGATATGCATGATTGCCTTTGGTTTAGTGGGCGATTTCGGGCTGGCAGCGGTGACCTACAGCTTGAGCTATTCCCTACGCATTGCGAGCAGTCCCCTTTTCAAGGCTTGGATCAACCAGAATGTCGAGTCCAGTGTGCGGGCCACGGTGCTTTCGCTGGACAACCAGATCACTTATCTGGGGCGAATTGCTGGAGGCCCGATAGTTGGCCTCATCGGCTCGGCGACGTCACTGCGAGTGGCTCTGGTCTCCGCTGGGGTGATACGAGTTCCAGTCACGGTGTTGCTAGCACGATCGGTTCCCCAGACGACGGAGCGGTCAGAATAGGGGAACGCGATACCATCACATTGGGCTTGCTCGACGTTGATTCATGCTGCGCAACCACATGTAGGGCCAAACCCTGTGGATAGCCGAAATGGAAGGGACGCTCGTGGACTCGTTGATCGCGCCTACCTGGGTGTGGCCTGGCCTGCAGGTCCCCGGGAAGTGGCTTTGCTCAATACGTGAGACCGTGATACAATGTGACACCGGAGCGAATAGTGCGCCTGCGCTACGTGCGGACTGGAGGTCCAGCATGCGGCCTTGGGGTGCCTCTACGGCAGTATCCGCTGTCCTCATCGGTTCAGGTCGAGCATGTAGGGGCATTCTGCAAAGGCGGATAATTGCAGGCTCACTACGTCCATCAGGAGCATACTATGGCAAAGATCACGGGTCATTCTCGAGACTCGATTGATGCACAGGAACTTGCAGCTTTCACGCACCAGGCGTACAGCAAGCTCCCCATCCCGTACAAGTATGGCGAGACCCAGGAAGAGATCACCGCCATCCTAGAGTCTGAGAGTGATTGTCCTGATTTCCTCGCCTTGGCGCGCACGGGGGGTGTGCTCCGTGGGTGGGCTGGAGTCTATCAGTGGACAGATTCGATGGCCTACTTTCTCAGTTGGCATCCCCTGGTCATCCCGCTGAATCCTGCAATTTCCCAACAGCTTGTGCAAGAGTGTATCCAGTACACCGAGGCTTCGGGCAGAGACCGGATGGAAGTGTTCTTGATGAACCTGACCGCTGAATACCGGGAGTATGCTGCGCAGTGTGGGGCTATCTATGAGGCGGCTGGAATGGCGCGCGGATACGAGTGGTACTTTATGGAAGCGGATTTGCAGCAACTCCACTTCTCAGTCCGGGAGATTCCCGATACGATGCGAGTCCGCACACTAGCCGAGATCTCGAATGACGAGCTCTGGCCCAGTTATGATGCAGCCTTCTCGCATGGCGGAGACAGGCGGTATGCGCAGCAATCTGAGGCACAGCGGCGCGAGAACTTTGAGAGCTTTTTCTCCCGCGAGGTTCCAATGGATGCGAAGGCTTCGGTGGTACTGCTAGATGGTGAGACCATTGTAGGCTTTGTCAAGATTGATATCGTCGCCGAAGGTGCGTATGTTCATGGCGTAGGTGTGGTACCCCAGTATCGGAGACAGGGGCTGGCCCAGTACATTCTGGGCACCAGCCTGCGGAGGGCGGCAGAGAATCACCATGAGAAGATGGTGCTCGAGGTGGACGTTGCCAATCAAGCGGCGGTTAGTCTTTACCAGAGTCTTGGCTTCAAGACCGTCAAAGGTTCTGTGAGTTATATTTGGGAGAAGTAGCGAAGGAGGCCACAATGTCCCAGACAGCAGGAAGTCTTGCCCCCGGTCCGAAGGGGCTACCCTTGATCGGCAGCATCGCCGCCCTACGCGCCAAAGGACCATTCGGCTTTTGGTTGGATGTGTGGAAGGAGTATGGTGATGTCGCCCGCGCTCAGGTGGGGCCGCAGACCATGATGCAGTTTATCCTGCCTGAGCATGTCCAGCACATACTCGTCAAGAACAAGGACAACTATGTCAAAGGCATGAGCCACGATGCTTTGCGTATTCCGCTGGGTTCCGGCATTCTAACCGCCGAGGGAGAACTGTGGCGGAGGCAGCGGCGGCTCATGTCGCCAACATATACACCTCGTTCGGTCAAGCATTTTACCGGCATCATGCTTGATGCTACCGATAGGATGCTGGCCCGCTGGCAGGAGATTCCGGCGGGCAGCGCGGTAGCCATCAACCTGGAGATGATGCGACTGACCATGAGCGTCATATCCCGGTCGATCTTTACCGTGGACATTGGCGAGGATTTTTCCGAGGCAGGTGAAGCACTGACCCAGATCCTCGACTTTGCCACCCAGACCTCGGTTTCGTTGCTCACCCTGCCACTATCGGTTCCCACGCCCGGCAATCAGCGACTGAAGCGGGCCCTGGCGACCATCGACCAGTTCCTGTATGGCATCATCGATGACCGTCGCAACAAGCCGCTCGGTGACGACCTGTTGTCGGTGCTGATGCAAATGCGCGACAGAGAGACGGGCGAGGGCATGAGCGAGAAGCAGCTTCGGGACGAGGTTTTGATCACCTTTTTCGCAGGACACGAGACCACGGCGCAGCTCCTGACCTGGGCTTGGTATCTGTTCTCCAAGCACCCAGAGGTCGAAGAGCGGTTTCACGCTGAACTGGCGGACGTACTTGGCGGGCGCAAGCTTGGTGCCGATGACGTGGAGGAACTAGGGTACACGCGCATGGTGATGGATGAAACCCTGCGTCTCTACTCGCCGGTGGCAATGATGGCTCGCGATGCGCTCGAGGAAGACGAGGTAGGCGGCTATCAGGTTCCTGCAGGGTGCATTGTGACCCTCTCGCCGTACATGACCCACCGGCACTGCGACTTCTGGGAGCGACCCCTGGACTTCTACCCGGACCACTTTGCGCCTGAACAGGTGAAGAACCGGCCTCGTTACGCGTACTATCCCTTTGGTGCGGGACAGCGGACGTGCCTTGGCAAGCATTTCGCCCTTTTGGAGGGCGCCCTGGTACTGGCTGAGGTTGGGCGGCGCTATCAGCCCAGGTTGGTTCCGGGCCAGGAGATCAAGGCTCACTGGTCAGGCACACTGCGACCGGACAAGGATGTGATGATGGTGCTGGAGGAACGATAGAACGCTACCTTGGGCGCCACCTGCACTCGGACTCTTTCAACGTGCATAGCCAGGTATTGGTTGATCCGGCGACGCACGACGCCAGGAGGTACATGCAGAAGGATTTGGAGCTGGCTCGCTGGATGGAGCCTGTCGCAAGCGGGATTTGGCACTGCATCTATGGCATGAACGTAGTGAGCAAGGAGAGCCCGGTCTGCAGTCGATCCCACCGCGAGCTAGGAGTTAGAGGAGACAGCGCATGGGTACACGGATCTCTGATTGGCTGTGCAAGGCATCGACGGGTTGGGTAACTCTCTTGGCGCTGCTGGTTTTCCTGCTTTTTTCCGCCCTGGTATTGCCCCAACAAGCCACAAAGGCGGAGCAAGAGACCGGCAGCTCAGATTCGCCGGATACGTCCCTTTTCTATTCGCCCAGCGATCTATACCGGATGGCCGAGTCATACGGTGATCGGGGGCGTGCGGCTTATATCAGGGCACGATTCACCTTTGACTTGGTGTGGCCACTGGTGTACACGTTTTATCTGGCGACGAGCATCAGTTGGGTGTTCAGCAGGGCGTTCCCTCCTACCAGTCGCTGGCAGCGCGCTAACCTAGCCCCGCTACTGGGTGCTCTGTTCGACTACTTGGAGAACCTGGCCACCTCCCTGGTGATGCTACGCTATCCGCAGCAGACAGCCGTGGTGGATGTGCTTGCGCCGGTGTTCACGTTGCTGAAGTGGGGCTTTCTTGGAGTGAGTTTCATTCTGCTCTGCGGCGGGGTCGTGATCGCGGTCTGGCGCTGGATAGTCTCCCGTGGTTCAAGCAGCTCGCAACGGGGAAGTGGGGTCGGATAGCGTGCTCTTTGCCGCAGTGCGGCGCCATGTTGCTGAACAGCGCCGCCTTATCGCATCCAGATAGTCCCCAAATCGGTCTTGGATCTCTGCTGTAGGCATTGACTGCCCGCCGCCCAGCTCCGAGAATTCCAGATCCTGGGCCTGAGCATTCCACATATTTCACGGAACTCGCTTCAGCGTTTTCAAGGGGATATGGTCTGCCATGTGCCGACTCGTCCGCTTGACTAGCAGGCGTTATGCGTGCACAATGTCACTATCGCCCGAGCTCTATCGCAACCCGGTCTGCATTCGCCAGGTCTATATCGAACTCCGATGCCCAACTGCTCGGTCCTACCAGAAGGCTGCGCGAAACTGATCTCAGAGGCCGCAGTAAGATGAGAAGGAACACCTACTTTACTCCCATGATCCGCGGACCCAAGAGAGGTGATGATCGATGCTACCGGAAGTAGATAGATCGCGACTCAGGGCATGCCCACACTTGTCCCGCACCAAGCCCAATCTGCGGGGGTTCCTGATGTGAGCTACGACATGCAGATCTGGTCGGTTCATCCAGTTCGACTGGCAGAAACCTTGCCCGAAGTGGATAACTGGCGACCAGAGGGCGACTGTTGGGCCTACGATTCCAGGGACTGGCAGATTATTGTCGGAGACTCAGTTGAGGTGCTTATTGAGGATATACCGGAGGATGTCTTTGGGTTGGTTCCTGGTATCCGCTATCTGAACGAGCTCAACCTCGAGCCGGTAGGCGCTTCCAGGAGGGCGTACAAGTTACTGGGCTCG
>JASFLR010000229.1:0-5804 GCA_050117995.1 Anaerolineae bacterium | reverse complement strand
GTTGATAGTGACGGTGCTCCCTTTGGGCAGGGTGGCGCCAAACGCAGTCCCCATCTTGGCCGCGAACTCCGGCGTGAGGTCCACATTCACCACACCCGTCACGCCAAACCGGCCAAAGAGCACACGCCTACCCCTTGCCCCCCAGATAATGCTCGTCTTGACTGTGGCGCCCGGCTCAATCTCTTTTTCGGGCCAGATCTTGACGTTGGCATGCAGGACCGCACCCTCGCCCACAGCGCAATTATCACCCACGACGACGCCTTCGAATAGCACCGCCTTGCTCTTGATCGTGCTCTGGCGGCCCACAATGGCCCCGCGAATCTCGGCCCCCTCGCCGATGTAGTTGTTGCGCCAGATGATGCTGCGGTCGATATGCACCCGGTTGTCCACGATGGTATAGTCGCGCACGACGGTCGGTCCGTGAATAATGACCCCGCCCTTGATCTTGACTTCGTCGCCCAGATAGATAGGACCATAGAGCTGGGCATCGGGTGCGATTTCGACGCCCTCTCCCACCCAGACATCTCCGCCAATATGCTGTCCGATCTCCTCAGTCTGCACATGACGATGGAGCACATCGCTGCTGGCCCGCATGTACTCACTGATGTCGCCCACATCGGTCCAGTTGCCGCTAGCTACGTAGCCGTACAGCGGACGTCCCTCCGACAGCAGTTGAGGGAAGACGTCCTTGCTCCAATCGGTGGACACCCCTTCCTCGATTAGATCTAACACGGAGGGATCGATCACATAGATTCCGGTGTTCACCGTGTCCGAGATTACCTCGCCCCACGACGGCTTTTCCAGGAACTGGGTGATCTTGCCATCGGGATCGGTGATGATCACACCGTACTCCAGGGGATTCGGGACCCGGTAGAGAGTCAACGTGGCCTCAGACCCTCTCTCCTCATGAAAGGCAACGACATCCTTCAGGTTGATATCGGTCACCGCATCGCCGCTGATAATTATGAAGGGCTCGTCCAGGTACTCTTGGGCGTTCTTGACGCTACCCGCCGTGCCCAGTGGTGTTTCCTCGATAGCATAGTGGATCTTCATCCCAAGGTTGCTCCCATCGCCAAAGTAGGCCTGGATGACTTCGGGCATGAAGTAGAGGGTGACCACAACCTCTGTGATACCCTGCCGTTTGAGGTGATCGAGAATGTGAGCCATCACCGGCTTGGACACCATGGGAACCATCGGCTTGGGGCGGCCGATTGTCAGTGGACGAAGGCGGGAGCCCTCACCGCCAGCCATGACGACTGCTTTCATTGGTTGCCCCCTTTCAGTATGCAATGTGCTGGAGATATTGAGCAGACGCGCGGTAGTACGCCGCTACCTGTGTCGCGTGCATTATACTTGAAAATCGGGGGCAAAGCAAACAGTATGGCTGCCGGTCACACCACAGACGCCGAGGACGGCCAGGCAGCGAGGATTGGCCAGGCCCTGTCAATCGCTAAGAAGGCGTCGGGGACCGCCTACCATCAGACCCGGCTGGCAGGTACGGCAGAAGTTGGTCGTCCTTCGCTGCCGGGTCACCTTGCTGATCGCCGTCGCACAGTTGGGACATGGACTGCCGGCCCTGCCATGAACGCACAGAAAATCGCGTACCTCCACGTCGATGGCCTCGCCCATGCGCTCGCGAAGGATCCCTATGGCATCCCCGAGCACTTTATTCATGGCAGAGTAGAGGCGGGAGACCTCGCCGTCATCAAGGCTGGGGCACCGCCGGAAGGGATAGATACCTGCGCGCCAGCAGATCTCATCGGCGTAGGCGTTACCGATGCCGGCGACAAAGCGCTGGTTGGTGAGGATGCCCTTGATCTCGCCGTGGTGGCGGCGCAGTCGCTGGCGAAAGAGGTCAAGGGTCAGGTCTGGATCTGTAGCATCTGGCCCCAACTCGCCAAAAGTCGGGATCTGGTCTAATTCGGCGGTCAAGTAGACTTTGCCCATGTCTTTGGCATCGTGGTAGCGAAATTCGCGCCCGTCAGCGAGACCGAGCACTAGCGCATCTCGCACGCGATGGCGCGGGAGGGACTCTCCGTACCGGATGCGCCCAGCCAGCATGGGGCTGATGACAAGCCATGTGCCATCATCGAAAGGAAGAAGGAGGAACTTGCCCCTGCGCTCGGCACCTGTGAACCGGCGACCAAGTAGTAGCTCAGCCATGTCCCCACCCAGAAGGTTGCGCGTCACCAGCGGACGACGCACCTCGGCCGACGTGATCTCTATGCCGGTCAGGCGGCGATCCAAGAACTCGCAGATCACTTCCAGGTCTGGCAATTCAGGCATCGAGTCTCCTTCCCTGTCCGCTCTCCCCTGACCAGGGCCGGCGCCAGCCCCACAGACTTCTGGCAACGCGCCTGGACAGACTGCCGGACTCTATTCTACCTGAGAAGGCCTGCACACACAAAGTAAGGGGCCGCACCTGGTATTCAGGCACGGCCCCTGCTCGCTATGGTTGTTGGTGTCTTCTACAGCCGGCAACTGGGTGCAAACTGGTACGCACGACACCGGCTCGAGAGACTACGGTATGACACTCGTAGAAGGCAGACGGACTAGCAGATGGCAGCCTCACCGTCAGGATTGCCTCCTGCCGCCGGATCATAGAGATCGTCTCCGCTGAGGCCCCCAGCGACCGAAATCGCCGAAGCATCACACTCAGCCAGCTCGCCCCGGAGCTCTGCCACTGAGAACAATGGCACTGCAGCCAGGCCACCAGCCGCAGGGTCGTACGCATCGTCCCCGCTAAAGCCTGCGGCAAAGAGGAGCGCGCCACGCTCAGGAAGGGCGCCTGCCGCAACATCATAAGCGTCATCCCCGCTCAAACTTGCTGAGCCGCTCACATAGAGCCCGGGAAAGCCGCCTGCGGCGGGATCATAGGGATCGTCTCCGCTGTAGCTCTTGCCGTCGAGGGAACTTGCCGCGGCAGCCAGCGGAAAGGCCACCACCAAGAGCAGAATCAAAGAACCTGCAAAGAGATAACGTGCCTGGAATTTCCTACCTAGTTGTTCCTTCACAATATTCCTCCTTGGAAGAACGATTCGGACAGCTACTGCTGCCGATCATCGGTTAGCTTGAACGCATCGTTGGCTGAGGTATTGGGCATGTCACCTGGGTACAAATGTGAGAAGCACCCGACCTAAACTGGTGTAGTGGGGTAAGCCTTGCGTCTGTACCGACAACTATACCATGGTGAGAGGAATTTGTCAAGTTAATATCATATAAATAATACTTTTTGATGAGGTGGCTTCACAACCGAAGGAGAGCGACGGCAGACCATAACGCTAAGGGCCTTGCCTCTGATCGAAGAACTCTGGCAATGCCGGGCATCAAGCAAAGCTACCTCCAGGCTGGTCTACACTCACATGAGGGATTTCAGCGCTGGAAGGAGCTGCTCGCCCGCGGCCGTGCCGTACAGATTCACCTGCTCGCGCGGATCCTCCTGCAGGTCAAACAGCCAGGGCTGCCGCCCCCGCTCGAACTCGACGTATTTGTGGCGCTCCGTCCGCACGCCAGTGTAGGAAGGGGTATTCTCGGGGAAATAGCGCCAGAACTCGAGCAAGAAGTGCTCCCGCCCCTGCAGTCCGGCATCGATGAGATAGGGGACCCAGCTTTCGCCGTCCATGTCCTGGGGGATAGACAGACCCGCCAAGTCCAGCAGGGTCGGCGCGATGTCCAGATTGAGCGCCATCTGCTGCCTGAGCGTCCCCGGATCCTGGATCAACCACGGGGCGCGCACGAGCAACGGCAACTTGATCGACTCTTCGTACGGCTCTCGAATACCGTGACAGTCGTGGGTACCCCACTGCATGCCGTTGTCGCCCATGTAGATGACGACCGTGTTGTCCCGCAGGCCTTCTTGATCAACAAAGTCGAGCACTCGCACGACATCGCGGTCCATGGCCGTCAGCGTTTCGCAATACCGTCGGTATTGACCGTGGTAGCTGCCCATCATGACACCCTGGAACACATTCTGGTCAGCTTTGCCGTACCAAAGGGGGTCGACGTGATCGGGCAGGATGCCCTCGAGGTCGGCGTCCTTGTACATGCCGGCAATCCCCTCGGGCGACTGGAAGGGAGGATGGCCTGCCCGGTGGGATAGGTATACACAGAAAGGCTTCCTGTCCCCCGCCTCGCGGCCCAGATTCTCCTGCATGAACTCGAGGGCGTAATCAGTGACCTCCTCGCCAATGTAGGACTTTTCCGATTGGACTTCTCTCCCGTTGACGACCATGGGACAGTCAAAGTAGGCCCCCTGGCCCTCACGATAGGTGTAGGACACAAAGAGATCGAGGAAGGGCATCTCGGGCAAGCCCTCACCGGGCATGTGCCATTTGCCGACAAAGGCCGTCGCATAGCCGGACTGGCTCAGGTACTCGAGGAATGTCGTCATCTGCCCGGTCCAGGGCGTGTGATTGTTCTTGACGCCGTGGTTGTGGGCGTAGGCCCCGGTCAGGATGCTGGCTCTCGACGGGCTGCACAGGGCGGTGGTGTTGAACGCGGACTCGAACCGCACACCCTCTGCGGCGATCCGATCCATGCCCGGCGTCTCGATAAAGGGATGCCCGGCACAGCCCATGGTATCGGCATTGTGGTTATCCCCGAGGATAAAGATGATATTGGGAGCCGTCGCCGGAGCCTGCTGGCGGCTCCGGGCAGAGTAAATGCTAGCCCGAGTCCGGCTGGTATCCGGGCCGGCAGCACGGGCCGGCGCAAAGCCATCGGCTCCACCGTCCTGTTGCTCCCCGATGCGCGGCCAGAGGAAGGCCGTCAGACCGGCGGCAAGCGATGTACCTGCTAGCCTGAGGGCGCGCCGCCGGCTGATAGTTTCACGTCCTGTTTCAGGGTCCGATTTCGCGGTCATGGTCATATCCTCCCTCATACCCCTGAGCCAAAGAGCAGCCGGTATCCATCCAGAAAGATGACGTAGAGGTTCTCCCCCTGGCCCCAGGCAAAGATGCCGCCGAAGGCGAGCGCGCCGATCACGATGGAGGCAACCGGTGCGACGGAGAGCACTTGAATCTGCTGCCCGCGGCGCCTCAGGATGTATCGGGCAATCAAGGTACCAGCGCCCATTTCGATAGCGAGCAAGCAGACCATCCAGACGGACAGGGGGTTGACGTACCAGTAGAGACATTCCACAAAAGGGTGAGATTCAGTCAGCAGGATGACATCTTTGGTTATCCACAGAAAGGGGACCAATGTGGAAGCCAGGATCCGGCCAGGCAGCGTGACGCCGCGCAGGTAGGCATAGGTGTAGATGTACAGAGCCCCGAAAAAGATGGCGAGGAAGTAGGTCATTCCGAACACCGCCGCTAGGGCTTGCTGCACAGGCTGGTTCGTCATGCGGCGAGAGCCATAGTAGATCAGGTAGGATATGAGGGCAACAAAAAGAACTGTGAGCAGGGGCTTGACAGCGGGGCGGAATCCACGGTTCTCCATTGGCACACTCCTGGTCAGGCCTGTATATTGGGCGACGGAACAACCAGATTATACTACCTCTCGCAGATATTGCCAAGGTGCTCGGGCACAGCCTGCGAGAGGCAAAGTCTACATGCGGCGACTGCTGTAATGATCCTGGGCTCTGTCCGCGCCGTTCACCGAGGGCCAAAGCCCCGGCTCAGGCCTGCCCTGCGGAGCAGGCAAGCTAACGACGCTGGAGCGCCCTACATCGCTTGAAACAGACAGAATAGCCCGCCTCTGCGGGCTTGGCGCCTGTCTGTCAGGACAGGCCTCAGACCGACGACCCGGCGTCGGCCAGTGCTTCAGCGCCGGGAAGCCGCGGAGAGAACATGCCCGAAACAACA
>JASFLR010000228.1:0-5836 GCA_050117995.1 Anaerolineae bacterium | reverse complement strand
GGCGGCGGCAGGGAAACTTCCGCCGCGTTACTATCCTCAGATCCCGCACGGGGAGCAGATGGCGTTGATGCCTGCCAGCGAGCAGCAGTCCGCACAACCGGATATTGTGCTGGTATTCGATGGGGGTAGCCGCGGCAATCCCGGCTGGGGATATGGCAGCTATGCGATCCAGCGGGCCAGCGATGGTGCTCAACGGCTGGAGCGCCTGGACCTCGGTGACGGCTACACCAATAACGAAGCTGAGTACGACACGCTAGTCGCCGCCCTGCAGGATCTGATCCGCCGGCTGGAGGCAACAGGCAGCGATCCGGGGGAGTTTACGCTGGAGGTGCGGGGCGACAGCGCACTGGTCCTGAACCAACTGGGGGGCACGTGGAAGGCCAAGGAGCCCCGCATGAGGCAGCGGCGAGACCAATGCTGGCGTCTTCTGAGGCGGTTTGGTGCCGTCACGCTCACGGCGCAACCCCGCGAGGAAAGCGTCCGCGTGCTTGGTCACTGACGATGGCGCCTGTTTCGTCCGAGTAACCTGAACCCTCACGTAGAAGACCCCGCTGCGATCACGGATCCCCGAATTCCGATCTCTGGCATGGAAAGGCCGATTTGCCATCTCGGGCATTCTGGGGTATACTGGAAGCGATCAGAAACGATGGCAGGGCTGCCATCGCAGGGGCATCCGGCTCCTTCGTGCGGGCTGGGGCTCCCGAATATGCAAAAGCTGTGAAGGGAACGAGTACGCGAGGTGGAACGTGTAGAGAGTCCGGCCCTGTGGTGAAAGCCGGATACCGGAAACCCGCGGAAAATCCTCCCGGAGCTGCCAACCGAACGTCAGTTGGAGCCACGACGTCCACTGATCAGTAGGCTTGGTCGGGTTCGCCCATCGTTAGCAGGGCGCGGGTATTGTCTCGAGGCAGAGTGAACGCGGTAGAGTTGCTGCCGGCCTCGCCTGGAGACCGCACCTGGTTGAGTGAGCGGTGACGCTAAGTAGGGTGGTACCGCGGGGGTGTTGTGCAGGCGCTCTCGTCCCTTGGGGACGGGAGCGTTTTGGATTCAGGTGAGGACGGCGGAAGAACGAGGGAAGTTATGACAGAGCAACTGTACCAGGTGGATAGCTATGTGCGGGAATTCGACGGGGTGGTTACGGCTACAGACGGCCAGTCAGTGGCGCTGGACCGTACTGCCTTTTACCCGGGCGGTGGAGGACAGCCGGGAGATGTGGGCACGTTGACCTGGGAGGATGGCTCCGCGCGCGTGGTCAAGGTAAAGCGGCAGGGCGGGGAGCTTTGGCACACTGTGGACGGCGAGCCCCCAACACAGGGCGCGACAGTGCACGGGGAGCTGGAGTGGGAACGCCGCTACCAGTTGATGCGCACGCATACGGCGCTGCACGTGCTGTGCGGCGTGGTGTGGCGTGACTATGGGGCGTCAGTGACCGGAGGCAACATGGAGCCGCTCAAGGGGCGCATGGATTTCGAGTTCGAGACGATGCACAAAGAGCTGGTCGCCGAGATCGAATCCCGTGTCAATGCTGAGATCGCTAAGGAGCACGATGTGCGGACGGCGATCCTGCCCCGCGAGGAGGCATTCCAGATCCCGGACCTGATCCGGACCAAGATCAACCTGCTGCCGCCGCAGATTCAGGAGGTGCGCACGGTGGAGATTGTGGGCCTCGATCTGCAAGCTGATGGTGGGACGCACGTGGCCAATACCCGGGAGGTCGGGCAGGTGCGCGTGGTCGATTACAAGAGCAAGGGCGCGATCAACAAGCGGATCTATATCGAGCTGGAACCCGAGGCGTGACTTTGCAGGGCACGCGCCAAAGCGGAATAGACCGTAGCAATTGCCCGTTGGCGGCTGTAAGAGAGGAGGGAAGCGAGAAGATGCGAGACTGTAGGTGCCCATCTTCCTGTTCGATTGCGGACTCTGAGATCGGTTCGCTGTAAGGAGCAAGAGCAGATCAGGCAGAAGGACAAGGCCAGCACGATTTCAGAGGAGGATAATAGCATGTTCGAGCCAGTACCAAACCAAGTGGATTTCGTCAAACAGGAGCACGAGACGCTTAGCTTCTGGGAGCGTACTCGTGCCTTTGAAAAGCTGCGGGAGAAGAACAGGGGAGGGCCCAGATTCTCGTTCATCGATGGGCCCATCACGGCGAACAATCCGATGGGCGTCCACCATGCCTGGGGGCGCACCTACAAGGACCTGTTCCTGCGCTATCGCGCCATGTGTGGGTACGACCAGCGGTGGCAAAATGGTTTCGACTGCCAGGGTCTCTGGGTCGAGGTCGAAGTAGAGAAGCAGCAGGGCTTCAAGACCAAGCGTGACATCGAGGCCTTTGGCCTGGCTGCGTTCGTCAACCTGTGCAAACAGCGGGTGCTCGAGTACGCGGCGGTCCAGACCCAGCAGTCGGTCCGGCTTGGCTACTGGATGGATTGGAACGATCCGGCGGCGCTGCGCGAGCTCAAGGCCAAGATGGCAGAAGACCCGACACAGGTCATCACTGTGGAAGGGCCCCATGGACCTGTGACTGACAGGGTCGAGCTGATCGTGGGCCGGCTGGGGATGCCAGAGATGGGGGGCAGCTATTTCACCTTCAGCAACGAGAACAATTATAGCATCTGGACTGCGCTGAAAAAGTGCCACGATAATGGCTGGATCTACAAGGGCCGCGATGTGATGCCCTGGTGCGGTCGCTGTGGTACGGGGATCAGCCAGCACGAGATCGTTACCGAGGGCTACCAGGAGCTGACGCACACCAGCGTCTTTCTCCGTTTTCCGCTGCGAGAGCGCCCAGGCGAGGACCTGTTGATCTGGACCACTACGCCCTGGACGCTGACTAGCAACGTGGCGGCAGCGGTCCATCCCGAGCTGCCTTATGTCCTGGTCGAGCAGGGGGAGCGCCGTTTCTGGCTTAGCAAGGGTGCGGTGGATAACGCGCTCCGTGGCCCGTACACGGTGCTGGACCAGAAGCTCGGCGCAGAGCTGGAAGGCTGGACCTACGACGGCCCCTTTGACGAGCTGCCGGCCCAGCAGGAGAGTGGCTCGGTGGCGGCTCACAGGGTGCTCGTCTGGGAGGAGGTCGGCGAGGCAGAGGGTACGGGCATCGTGCATATCGCACCCGGCTGTGGTGCGGAGGACTTTTACCTGGGCCAGGAGTCGGGCCTGCCAGCCATTGCGCCTCTGAGTGAGGTAGGTATCTTCTTGGAGGGTTTTGGTTGGCTGACCGGGATGAACGTGCACGATACGGCACAGCCGATCTTTGAGAACCTGAAGGAAAAGGGGATACTCTACCGCCTGGAAGAGTACGAGCACCGGTACCCGGTCTGCTGGCGCTGCCAGGAGGAGTTGGTGTTCCGGCTGGTTGACGAGTGGTTCGTCAATATGGGCGATCTCCTGGACAAGCCCTATGTACAGGTGACGCCTGAAGAGAAGGAGAGCCGGCTGCGCTACCAGATCATGGACTCGGTGCAGGAGACCAGGTGGATCCCGAGTTTTGGATTTGAGCGTGAGATGGATTGGCTACGCAATATGCACGATTGGATGATCTCGAAGAAGCGCTACTACGGGCTGGCGCTGCCGATCTGGGAGTGCGAGGAGTGCGGCTGGTTCGACGTCATCGGCCGCAGGGAGGAACTCCAGCAGAGGGCGGTCGAGGGCTGGGAGGAGTTCGAACACCGCCCGCCGCACCGGCCCTATGTGGATGCGGTCAAGATCCGTTGCGAGAAGTGCGGCGCCAAAGTCAGCCGTGTCACCGATGTGGGCAACCCCTGGCTGGATGCGGGCATCGTGGCCTATTCCACGCTGCAGTATCGCGAAAACCGGGAGTACTGGCGCAAGTGGTTCCCGGCTGATCTGATCACCGAGAGTTTTCCAGGGCAATTCCGGAACTGGTTCTACTCGATGCTGGCCATGAGTACCATCATGGAGCGGCGGGCGCCCTTCCGCACGGTGCAGACCTATGCTACCCTCTACGCTGAGGACGGTCGCGAGATGCACAAGAGCTGGGGCAACTCGATCGAGTTCAACGATGCCGCGGACAGCATGGGCGTGGACGTGATGCGCTGGATGTACTGCGCCCACAGGCCAGAGAGCAATCTGCCCTTTGGCTACCACCGGGCTGACGAGACCCGACGGCGATTCCTGATCCCGCTGTGGAACGTCTACTCGTTCTTTGTGACCTATGCCAATCTGGACGGCTGGGAGCCGGATGGGGGCGGCGAGGTAGCACACTCGGAGCTCGACCGCTGGATCCTGGCGCGGCTGAATCAGGTTGTGGCCCAGGTTACTCAGTCCCTGGATGACTATGATCCCTATGGGGCTACGCTGCTCATAGAGCCGCTGCTGGACGATCTGACCAACTGGTACGTGCGGCGCAGCCGCCGCCGCTTCTGGAAGAGCGAGCACGATGCGGACAAGGACGCGGCGTATGCAACGCTCTACCAGTTGCTGCTGACGATGAGCAAGTTGCTGGCGCCCTTTGTCCCCTTTGTCAGCGAGCTGATCTACCAGAACCTGGCTCCCGCTGACAGGGGCGACTGTGAGAGCGTCCATCACTGTGAATGGCCACAGGCGGACGAGGGTGCGGTCGACCAGTCCCTGCTGGATCGCATGGCACTGGCCATGCAGATCGCATCGCTGGGGCGCTCGGCGCGGAGCACATCCAACGTCAAGCTACGGCAGCCGCTGGCCCGGGCGCGGGTCTTTGCAGGGTCACGTACCGTGGATCTGGGCAGCCTGGGTGAGCTGGTAACTGAGGAGCTGAACGTAAAGGCACTCGAGTTCGTAGAGCAGGAGGCCGATCTGGTCGAGTACGAGATCGGCTTATTGCCCAATGTGCTGGGACCGAAGCACGGCAGGCGCTTCCCGCTGCTGCGTCGCGCGGTAGCTGCTCAGGATGCGGGCGCCATAGCACGGCGCTTCCAGGCGGGCCTGAGCGTGACCGTGGAGATGGAAGACGACGGCCCCGCGGTGGAGCTATTGCCGGATGAGGTAGAGGTGCGCACTCACGGGCGCGAGGGCTATGCTGTTGCCGAGGAAAAGGGCCTGCTGGTTGCGGTGGATGTCACGCTCACGCCTGCGCTGACGCGCGAGGGCCTGGCCCGCGATCTGGTGCGACGCGTGCAGACGATGCGCAAGGATGCGGGCTTTGAACTCGATGATCGCATAGTGACGACGTGCGATGCTGGCGATGAATTGCAGGCGGTCGTGGAGGAGTGGCGTGACTATATCCAGGCTGAGACACTGAGCCAGGAGTTGGTGCTGGGTCCTGTGCCAGACGACGTCGACCGGCAGGAATCGTTTACACTGGGTGAATATTCGCTGACCCTCGGTGTCAAGAAGGCATAGGGCCACGGGGGTTCGATGCGGAGTGCGGCAGGGACAGCCTGACAGGTGTAGGGCTGTCCCTGCTTGCATCCGGGCCGATATGGGGTGAGGTATCCTGGTGTGCAGGCTCTGGCCCGCTTTCGGCGGAGCAGTCTGAGGTGATCGTGGCACAAGAGATGACGCCAGAAGTCAGTCTTACGCTGCTGGAGGAAGAGGTACGCCGTTTCTGGCGGCGCTACAGCGTGTCAGAGACTTTCCAGGCCAGATATCGCGATGGCGCGCTCCAGATGCTGGTTCTGGAACCGCTGATGGCTGCTGGAAGGCCGCGTGGGGAGTGGGTGGTATTGCTGGCAACGGCTGACCTTATCGGCCGCTACCAGGCGATGCGGGGCTGGCCGGTCCGCAGGCGTGCTGGCTGGGTTTGCCATGGACTGCCCATAGAGCTGGCGGTGGAGAGGTCGCTCGAGCCAGATCTAACTGGCTATGGCGTGCCGGCTTTCGGGGCGGCCTGTCG
>JASFLR010000227.1:0-5837 GCA_050117995.1 Anaerolineae bacterium | reverse complement strand
CGATCCACTGCGAGGACCCCTGGCCGTGACTTTCGATGGCGTCTCGTTCGGTTACCACGACCAGGACGGGGCAGCCACGGAGGACAGCGAGAGATCGAGGGACGTTCCATCGGCCGAGCCGGTGCTTCACGACGTCAGCTTCCACCTGGCCCCGGGCCGGGTGCTGGGCCTGCTGGGGCGCACCGGCAGCGGTAAAACGACCATCACCCGCCTCCTCTTCCGCCTGTACGATCCCGACAGCGGCGCGGTGTGCCTGAACGAAACCGACCTGCGCGCGCTGCCTCTGGTCGCCCTCCGGCGCCGGGTGGGGCTGGTGACGCAGAATATCCAGCTCTTTCACGCCACGGTGCGCGACAATCTCACCTTCTTTGACCGCAGCGTGGCCGACGGGCGTATCCTGGGTGTGCTGCGCGACCTGGGACTCGATGCCTGGCTGCACGGGCTGCCAGCCGGGCTTGACACGGTGCTCGAGTCAGGGGGCGGCGGGCTTTCAGCCGGCGAGGCCCAACTCCTTGCCTTCGCCCGCGTTTTTCTGCAGGACCCGGGCCTTGTCATTCTTGACGAGGCGTCGTCGCGCCTCGACCCGGCCACCGAGGCCCTGCTGGAGAGGGCCGTCGACCGCTTGCTGCAAGGACGTACGGCCATCCTCATCGCCCACCGGCTGGGCACGGTGCAGCGGGCCGATGAGATCTTGATCCTGGAGGCCGGCCGGGTGGAGGAGCAGGGCGCGCGGCACGATCTGGCCCGCGATCCCGGTTCCCGTTTTGCCCAACTGCTGCGCACGGGCATGGAGGAGGTGCTGGCGTGAGCAAGGCACGGGCCAAATCCCCTCGGATGCCTCAGCTCGATGGCGGCGTGCGGCGTCTCCCTACCTGGCGCTACGTCCTGCATCTGATCCGCTTTCAACCCTGGCTCTACGCCGCGCTGGGCGTGCTGGAGGTCCTCTTTTTCGCCGTATTCCCCCAGCTTGCCGCCTGGTTAACCTTCACCTTTTTCAATCTGCTCACCGGCGAGGCCCAAGTATCGCTCAGCTTGCCGGCCATCATAGCCCTCTTTGTGGCCAATGCCCTGGGCCGGGCTGTGGCCATCTATGGCGACGTGGCAGTCTACTTTAACTTTTACTACCGTATTGAGGCCCTGCTGCGCAAGAACCTGTTCGAGTACATCCTCCAGCGTCCCGGGGCACGGGCGGTGCCCGGTTCGCCCGGCGAGGCCATCAGCCGCTTCCGCGACGACGTGGACGAGATCGCCAACTTTATGGCCGAGTCGCTGATCCTGCTGGGGTTCGGCATCTTTGCCCTGGTGGCCCTCATCGTCATGTTGCGGATCAGCGCCGGCATCACCATCGCCGTTTTCCTGCCACTGGCCATCGTCGTGGCGGTGGCCAACGTGGCGACGCGCAGCGTGGAAAAGTACCGTCAGGCGCACCGCGAGGCCACGGGTGCGGTTACCGATTTTATCGGCGAGATCTTTGGCGCGGTGCAGGCTGTCCAGGTGGCCACGGCGGAGAAACGGGTGGGGGCGCACTTTGACGAGCTCAACGACGCGCGACGCAGGGTAGCGGTGCGCGACCGGGTTTTCAACGAGTTGCTCAGCTCGGTATTCCATAACACGGCGAATCTGGGCACCGGCTTGATCCTGCTCCTAGCTGCCGGCGAGATGCGTGCCGGGAACTTTACTGTCGGCGACTTTGCCCTTTTCGTCTACTATTTGGGCTACGTGACGGACTTTGCCGCTCTCATTGGGGTCCGCTGGGCATCGTACAAGCAATCGGGCGTGTCGTTCGACCGTCTGGCGACGCTCATGGCCGATGCTCCACCGGAGCGCCTGGTGGAGCATGGCATGGTGTACATGAGCGGCGAGCTGCCGGAGGTTGCCCCGCTGCCCGAGATTGGGGCTGACCGACTGCAGGTGCTGGAGGTGGAGGGCCTGACCTATCGATTCCCCGACAGATCTGAAGGCGACGGGAGCCACGCGCGCAGCGAAAGAGATGGCGTCCGGGGTGTAGAAGGGGTGAGCCTGCGCTTGGAGCGCGGCTCCATGACGGTGATCACGGGGCGCATCGGCAGCGGCAAGACGACGCTGCTGCGGGCGCTGCTGGGCCTGCTGCCAGCCCAGGCGGGCGAGATCCGCTGGAACGGAAGGCGTGTGGAGGACCCGGCCTCCACCTTTGTGCCGCCGCGCTGCGCCTACGCTGCCCAGGTGCCGTTGCTCTTTAGCGAGACCCTGCGTGACAACGTGCTCATGGGCCTGCCTCTGGACGATGCCCGTCTCAACGACGCCCTCTGGCTGTCGGTGATGGAGGACGACGTCGCTGTGCTGGACGATGGGCTGGAGACTCTGGTCGGGGCCAGGGGGGTGCGGCTTTCGGGCGGGCAGCAGCAGCGGCTGGCCGCGGCCCGGATGTTTGTTCGCGGAACCGAGCTGCAGGTCGTGGACGATCTGTCCAGTGCCCTGGACGTCGAGACCGAGCAGATGCTGTGGGAGCGGCTGTTTGCCCGGCGCGAGCAGGGGAGCCAGGCGCCAGATTATTGGGGGCAAGCGACTTGCCTGGTGGTCTCGCACCGGCGTCCGGTGCTGCGCCGCGCCGACTGGATCGTGGTGTTGAAGGACGGCCGGGTGGAGGCCCAGGGCAAGCTGGAGGAATTGCTGGCAACCTCCGAGGAGATGCGACGCCTGTGGCGCGGCGACCTGAGGGAAGAGGGATTCTGAGTCCCTTGCTCTGGGTCCGCAATCGTGCTATAATGGGTGCGTGGAACCTTCACAATTGGTTTTGGCTGGCAGACGACTGCACCGCGAATCACTTGGAGAGAGTCAAAGGAGACCAGACATGAGCAAGCGTACGTCATATCGGACCACGACCCTTATAGCAATCGTGATACTGCTGCTGGCGCAGACTGCGCCCGCCATCGCTGGCCCACCCCCGGGCAAGGGCAAGCCCCCCACACAGGCCAAATGGACCCTCATGGTCTATATCGTGGGGGATAACAACCTCGACGAATATGTGCCCCTGGACATCGAGACCGAATTGGCTCCGGCTGGCTCTAACGAGGACGTCGCCGTGGTGGCACTCGCCGATCGGGCGGATACCGCCGAGTGGACGCAGACGCTGCTCTTTTACGTCACCCAGGACATGGAGGCGACGCCTGAAAACGCTGTGCAGGATTGGGGCGAGGCCAACATGGGCGACCCACAGACGCTGATCGACTTTATCCGATGGACCAAGATCCATCACCCCGCCGACCACTATGCCCTGTCACTTTGGAACCACGGCTGGTCCTGGCGCCCCGACCACTCTATGCGGGATGAGACCGATGGCGATACGCTGGACCAGCACGAGCTGGAGGCGGTGCTGGAGGAGGTCGGGCCGGTCGACGTGATCATGTACGACGCCTGCCAGATGGCGACGATCGAGAACCAGGCCACGGTACGAGCCTATTCACAGGCGATCTTCCACTCGCAGGAGTACGTGAACTGGGATGGGATCGAGTACGAGCTGGTCATCCCGGCGCTGCACGAGAACCCCGAGATGACGCCCGAAGAGCTGGCCATCGTGATCAACCAGAGCGCTTCCACAAACCCGGAGCGGACCGGCTCGGCGGTGGCTCTGAACGAGGACTGGGACGCGCTGATCGTCGCAGTGGATGCTTGGGCGATCGCGTTGGACGAGGGGCTACCGGAATATCGCCAGCACTATGTGGGCGCCTTTCGCGCCGCCAAGTATTTCTGGCAGGACCGCACCGCGCGGGACCTGTACGACGCTGCCAGGATCATCGGCGACCGGATCGACGACCCGGTGATCCAGGAGGCCAGCCAAGCGGTGATGCAGGCCGTGCAGGCCGCGGTGCTGGACGAGTGGCACCGGCAGAATCTGGCTGACGCCCATGGCATCAGCATCTTCTTGCCAGCCACGGTCGATGACTTGGACGATCCCGCCACGGAGAAATGGAACGAGTTCGAGTACTATCGGGAATACCTCGTCTTCTCCAGGCTCACGCACTGGGACGAGTTCCTGGACGCCTTTATCAACGGGGAGTAGAATCGAAAGACCGGGGCTGTCCCGAAAGAGGTAGGACCTCGCAAATGGCGGGCCAGGTCTACTGATGACAGGGATCCTGTCACTGCGAGTTCACCCATGGCGTGTGCCGCCACTCAGCGCCGAATGACACAGCCTGTGGTTGCGAGACCTCGCCCGCCTTTGGCCACAAGCGCAGCGGCGCAATCCCCAACTGACCAAGTGGAGACTGCCACCGCGAGTACTCCACCGCGAGTACTCGTGGCGGGCGTGGCGGTGCGTCGGCGCCCAAAGGCGGGGCGCCTCGCAGTGACAGGGCTCCCACCCTTGTGGGACAGCCCCGGTCTGCTGCTGCTCCTTGTTTAGGGATATACAGCCAGGACAGGCACTCCGCCGCGGGCGAACTCTTCCATGACTATGGGCAACTCGGCAGCCGGGAAAGGATTCAACTCGACCTCGATGCCGATGCGGCTGAGGTCGCCGGCGATCAGCTTGGCTGCCGTGGCCCTCTGATCATCTTCCCCGGGAAAGACGATTGTCACCAACTGCCCCTGATCGTAGCCAGCCTCCTCGAGGAGGGCCAGTGCCTTCTCGGGATCGTAGGGGATGGTGAGGGCATCGCGCGGCTCGCCGCCGATCACTGCCGTGAGGCCAACCTCCTGATCGGGGAAGGCCTGGCCCAGCACGGCATCCTGGTTGATGGCAGTGACGAACGCCTCTTGCACCCGCGGGTCATCGAGTTGGCCGCCGCCAAAGTCGACCGTTACGCCGAGGAATGGCCAGGTCGGATCCAGGAGCTGCTCCATGTCGCCCCAGCGGGTGATGTCGTCGAACCAATCCCGGATGCCGAGCTCGTAGACAAGAACCGGTAGCTTGTACAGCGGCTGGGCTGTCCGGGCCTCGATGCGAGCGATCTCGGGCGACTGCTCGCCGGGCATGGTGTAGACGAAGTAGCCAGCTTCGACAAGCACCGGCTCGGCAAAGTCCTGGGCATCCAGGTTTCTCACCGGGGTCACCTCTACCGCGCCCCTGAGCGCGGTGATCAGCGTGAGCTGGCTGTCTGGCAAGAAGGTGACGGTAAAGGCCGTGGCCTTGATCAGTACCTGGGCGCTTGGCGTCCCGATGACCTCAAATCTGGCCGTACAACTGATATTGAAGGCAGCGGTGCCCTCCTCATTGCACCAGCTCTCATTGTCCGCCTCGGCTTGCTTGTTACACGGCCACACCGAGAGCGTCGAGTTGTCGAAAACCCACACAGTGCCAGGGCAGCCGACGAGTCGAAGCTCGGCCTCGCCATTGCTGTCGGTCCACACGGCGTCGCCCGCGTTCAGATCCTTCCAGGCGGTGTCGGTCAGGATCGGCGGGTTGTTGGCTGGTGACCCGGCCTTGACCACCGTTGCGAGGCGCTTGACCTCGTCGTTATCTGGCGGCGTGCTGGTGCCATCACAGCCTGTGCCGACGGCCATCCAGAGCAGGGCCATGAGCACCCCAGTCACTACGAGAACGAAAAGTCTCTTGTGCGTCTGCGTTTTCATTTCCTCCTCCTTCTGGAATTCTACAGGTACGCCCATGCGCCAGATTGCACGCTACTCGCCCGCGCCCTCTCTGAGCCCCCGCAGCCACTCGGCGAGCCGGTTAGCTTGCGCTAGCCCTATATTGAGGCCGATGGTGAGCACCACGCCAGCCAGTGCCGCGTCGATGAGCGCCAGCCAGGTTAACCACGTCTCCGATACCCTGTCTGGGAAGTTCGACGCATAGAAGTTGCGAGAAAGTGCTATGTCGAGGGCACCACCCGTGTCCGGCACCCAGATGAAGACGGCTT
>JASFLR010000226.1:0-5864 GCA_050117995.1 Anaerolineae bacterium | reverse complement strand
CGAAAGTGCGGCTGTATCCTCTCGTCCATCGCTACAGAGGGTTGATAGCGTCAGAAGTGTTCTCCACCAGATCGGACGGCTTCTGGCGACCAGCAATGACCCGATACTCAGAACCTCTGGAACGGATAACGAGATACGATTGGGTGTTGAGGAGAAGGGGAGCGACTCCTTCGAAAAGACGGCGGAGGCTATCCTGCGATATTCGGGGACAGAAGAGGTCGTTCGATTATCTGTGCGTAGCCGGACAAATGATGACTCTGGCCTGGTGGCTAATGAAGTAAGAATGGCCCTTCGGCAGATTGCTCAGGGCATCTCTGATTGGAGAGAGTGAGCCACCTCGATGTCGTTGCCCCTTTGGGTTATCTCGAGTGGCTAGGCGATTCGCGCAGAAGTTTAGCATGGTGAGGAGAACCGATGACTGATATACGCTTTGGCACTGATGGGTGGCGCGCTCGCGTCGCCGAGGATTACACGTTCGACAACGTTCGCCGCTGCACGCAAGGCTTTGCCTCTTATATGCTAAAGCATGGCAAAGGTGGCGAGAAGATTGTTGTGGGTTATGACAAGCGCTTTGCCTCGGAGGATTTTGCTGCTGCCGTGGCTGAAGTGCTTGCCGCTAATGGCTTTCGTGTCCTGCTCACCGAAGGGGCGACACCAACTCCGGTTATCTCCTACTCTGTGGTGGCAGAAGGAGCGGTTGGCGCGGTCAACATCACTGCCAGCCATAATCCCCCCACAGACAACGGCTTCAAGGTGCGTGACGAGCATGGGGGGGCCATTGCCCCTGATGGGTTGAAAGAGATCGAGGCTTTGATCCCAGATATCGATGGAGTAGAGCGACTTTCCCTGGCGGAGGCTATTGACCAAGGCTCGGTAGTTTATTTTGATCCTGCACCTGCCTACCTGGAGCAGATCAAACGCCTTATGGACGTAGAACCCATCAAGGCAGCCGGATTGACGGTCCTGGTGGATGCGATGTGGGGAAACGGCGCCGGCTGGTTCCCACGTATCCTGGGGGGCGGTAAGACCCGCATTATCGAAATCCATGCGGAGCGAAATCCCCTCTTTCCCGAGATGGGCCGTCCGGAGCCGATTCAGCCGAACGTCGATGTCGGACTGGCCCGCGTGCAGGAAGTGGGTGCCGATGTAGAGATCATCAACGATGGTGACGCGGACAGAGTAGGTATCGGCGACGAGCACGGCACGTTCATAAACCAGCTCCAGGTCTATGCGCTTCTAGCGATGTACCTGTTGGAGGTTCGCGGCGAGCGGGGCCCCATCGTCAAGACAGTGTCTACCACATCCATGCTGGAGAAATTGGGCAAGATCTATGATGTGCCGGTGTACGAGACAGGTGTGGGATTCAAGTACGTCGCGCCAAAAATGCTCGAGACCGACGCACTCGTCGGCGGTGAGGAGAGTGGTGGGTACGCGTTCCGCGGACATGTACCTGAGCGAGATGGCATTTTGGCCGGGCTCTACATCCTGGACTTGATGGTACGACTCAACAAGACACCGTCGCAGTTGATCGACCATCTCTACAGCCAGGTCGGAGCCCATTACTACGATCGCATCGACCGGCGCTTCCCGGCCGATCAGCGCGAAGCCACAAGATCGCGCATCCGGGATGCCAATCCGTCGACTATTGGCGGGCTGGCGGTGACGGGTGTGAATACAAAGGACGGGTTCAAGTTCGGCCTTTCGGACGGAGGCTGGCTGCTCATCCGCTTCTCTGGAACCGAGCCGATCATCCGTGTGTACTGTGAGACGACCGAAGAGGACCGGGTGCAGTCGATCCTGGAGGATGGGTTGCGCATTGCGGGGCTACAGGCTTGACGCTGGTCGACACGCACGCCCATCTAGATTTCTCCAAGTTCGACGCTGACCGCCCGGGAGTCATTGACCGGGCGAGGGCAGCCGGGGTGGCTGCGATGGTGAATGTGGGCGTCGACCTGGACTCCAGCCGGCGGGCAGTGAGGCTGGCTGAACAATACGAATCGATCTATGCGGCAGTGGGCGTGCATCCCCACGACGCCAAAAAGCTGGATGGTGCAACGCTGGCTGAGCTGCGCGAGCTGGCGCAGAAGCCAACGGTCGTAGCTGTAGGTGAGATCGGACTGGACTACTACCGGGATCTGTCGCCACGTGACGTTCAGCGACGGGCCTTCCAGGCACAGTTGGCCTGGGCTGCCAAACTGGGCAAACCCGTCATCATCCATGACCGCGACGCCCACAGGGAGATTATGGACACCCTGACCAAGTGGGCGCAGGACCTGACCAGTTCGACCCTGAGTGGGCGTCTGGGTGTGCTGCATACATTCTCCGGCGATCTGGAGATGGCCAAGCGGGCCATCGACCTGGGCTTCTATATCTCGATCTCGGGTCCGGTGACGTATAGGAATGCACAGCAGATGCCCGAGATCGTCCGGGCGCTGCCCTTGGATCGCCTGCTAGTGGAGACGGATTGCCCATTTTTGGCACCGGAGCCGCATCGGGGCAAGCGCAACGAGCCGGCCTACGTCCATCTGGTAGCGGAGCGGATCGCAAAGCTAAAGGGCGTACCGTTTGACGACCTGGCGCGGGCGACGACGACCAACGCCCACCGCCTTTTCAAATTGGCGAACACCGTATTGGAAGAGGCACTAGATTGAACACGATTCCACTATTCGAGCCGCTAGAAGCGGAACTGGAACTGGTAGAGCGCAAACTGCATGAGCCGGCACATCCTGAGTACCCCCAACTCACTGCGGTCCTCAGCTCATTGCTGGACAGCGGCGGCAAGCGGCTGCGCCCAGCATTGGCGTTGTTGGCCGGGCGCCTTTATTCCACTGACATGGACAAACTGGTGCCGCTCGCTGCCTCGGTAGAGATGTTGCATACTGCTACCCTGGTACACGATGATCTGATCGATGGAGCGCTGATGCGACGGGGGCAGACCACGGTCAATGCCCAGTGGAGTACGGGCGCTACCGTCCTAACCGGCGACTATCTTTTTGCGCGGGCAGCGGCCTTTGCGGCGGAAACGGGTAATGTGCGCGTGATGGCCATCTTTGCTGACACACTGATGACCATCTGTAGCGGCGAGCTACGGCAGATCTTTGACCGGCACAATGTACCACACCTCGTCAGCGAGCAGGCGTGGGAAGACGCGCTGGATCAGTATGACAGGCGTATCCATGCCAAGACGGCTTCCCTCTTTGCCGCAGCGACCGAGGCTGCCTCGGTCCTGGGCGGCGCGCCAGAGGCGGAACAGACGGCCCTGCAGGAGTACGGGCGGCTCCTAGGCACTGGTTTTCAGATCGTAGACGATGTCCTCGATTTTCAGGGCAATCAGAAGATACTTGGGAAGCCGGTGGCAAGCGACCTGCGCGAGGGGATCGTGACCCTGCCCGTCCTCTACTTCCTGCGCGAGTATCCGGATGATGAACGAGTCGCAGCCGTTGTGCGCGAGGGAGGGGATGAGGCTTTGGTGCAGGAGGTCGTGACCGCAATCCGCGAGGCGGGAGCCGTGGACCAGGCCCTGGAACGGGCCAGGCGATTTGTCACCCAGAGCAAGGCTGCGCTGAGCATCCTGCCGGAAGGTGACACCCGCAATATCCTGCGCGAATTGGCGGACTATAGCGTATCCCGCCAGAAATAGGCCCCAAAGATGGGGGGCGTGTGGTCGACCTGAGCGTTGTCATCGTAAGCTGGAACGTCCGGGACCTGCTCCTTCACTGTCTCCAGTCCGTGATAACCGGGGCTCAACTCAGTCCGGATGAGGGTGCGTACCAGATCGGGGACTGGGAAGTGGAGATCCTGGTCGTCGACAATGCCAGCACCGACGGCAGTGCAGAGATGGTCCGCGATGAGTTCCCCCGCATCCATCTCCTGGCAAACAACGAAAACCGGGGATTTACCGCTGCTAACAACCAGGGCCTGGCCCTCAGTCGAGGGCGCTACCTGCTGCTGCTGAATCCCGATACGGAAGTGGTGGGCGATGCCCTGACCACGATGCTCCGCTATGCGGAGGCGAACAGGGAGGTCGGCGCGCTGGGGCCGAGGCTCCTGTATCCCGACGGCAGCATCCAATCCTCGCGCCGCCGGTTCCCTACCTTTGTCACCGCCCTCGTCGAGAGCACCGTGGTGCAGGAGTGGTGGCAAGACAACCGGATCTTGCGCCGGTACTATATGGCCGACACCGCCGACGATGCCATCCAGCGAGTGGACTGGGTCGTGGGCGCCTGTCTGCTGGTGCGCCGGCAAGCCTTTGAGCAGGTTGGCGGTCTCGATGAAGGGTATTTCATGTACTCGGAAGAACTGGATTGGTGCCGGCGCATCAAGGCCGCTGGTTGGGAAATTGCCTACCTGCCCACCGCCGCCATCATCCACCACGAGGGGAAGAGCAGCGAGCAGGTGGTGCCAGCCAGGCATATCTATTTCCAGAGCAGCAAGGTGCGTTATTTCCGCAAGCACCATGGCGTGTTTCAGGCGGAGGCGCTGCGTTGGTTCCTGCTTCTGACCTATCTCTACCAGGTGGCGCGGGAGGCTCTGAAGTGGCTGATAGGCCACAAGCGCTCCCTGCGTGCAGAGCGGGTGCGGGCCTACGGCCAGGTATTGAGATCAGGGCTGCGGGGGAATCTTTGAGGGTTCTGTTTGTCACGGGCGAGTTCCCACCCATGCAGGGCGGCGTGGGTGACTATACCAAGGAGATCGGCCTGGCCTTGCACGATCTGGGTTGTGAGGTCGATGTGCTGGCGCCGACGCAGGCTGGCCCTGTGCCAGGCCTGACCGTTCACTCCATCGTCGAGCGCTGGGATTGGCGCTGCTGGGGCACCCTACTCGACCTGGTCCGGGCCCGAAAGCCAGATGTCGTGCACGTCCAGTATCAGGCGGCGGCCTATGCCATGCACCCCGCCATCAACTTCTGGCCCTGGCGCCTGCGCCGGATGGGCGCCGCCCGCCCGCGGTCGGTAGTGACCTTTCACGATCTCAAAGTGCCCTACCTATTTCCCAAGGCGGGTCCGGTGCGCAGGTGGGTGGTCAACGAGCTCGCCCGGCGCAGCGACGCAGCGATCACTACGAACCGCGAGGACCTGGAAGCTCTGGCGGCCGTGCTGGATACACCGCCCGCGCTCATCCCTATCGGTTCCAATATCAAGCCGGCGCTGCCTGCTGGCTTTGACCGCGACGCAGTACGTTCCCAGTGGGGGGCGGGCCCGGACGACATTGTGCTCTGCTTCTTTGGGTTTATCAACGATCGAAAGGGTGTAGACACTCTGCTCCACGGATTGCGCGACCTTGTTGCCGATCCACCGACGGCTGGCAACGTGTCCCTGGTCTTTATCGGAGGTCGAACGGGGGCCAGCGACCCAACAAATATCGCCTACCTGGCCCAAATGGACGCTCTGATCGCCGAGCTAGCGTTGGGGGATCGCATCCATTGGACCGGATTCATACCCGCAGAGCAGGTCACAGCCAGCTTTGCGAGCGCTGACCTATGCGTGCTGCCGTACCGCGATGGTGTCTCGTTCCTCCACGGCACTTTTCATGCTGCCCTGGCACACGGGGTACCGATTCTGACCACACGGCCTCGGCTGGAACTGCCGGAACTGCTCCACGGACAGAACGTGTATCTGGTCGCACCTGGAGACGCAAGCGCCCTGGCAACAGCCATAAGGCAACTGGCTGCTGACCGGTCTCTGCGCCAGAGGCTCGGCGCGGGGGCCAAGGCCCTGGCTGAGCAGTTCCGCTGGGAAAAGATCGCCGCCGACTCACTGGCGCTGTACCGGGCCATCGGCGCCGGTCCCTAATCGGCCCGCTCTCGCTGCTGCCTGGCGATCAGGTCCGCGACCCGCTCGCCGTCGGTCACGTCCGATTTCTCG
>JASFLR010000225.1:0-5928 GCA_050117995.1 Anaerolineae bacterium | reverse complement strand
CGAACAGCCGTGAGGAGTGGTGACGTGCAGGATTCGGGTGTGAAGAACTCGAAGCCCAGATGATCCAACCCGGAACGCACAGTCTGTGCTGCATCACGGAAGCGCCGATAATGCGCCTCCAATCCGCTTTCCATGATACGCCTGAGCTGAACTAACAGTCCATAGATGATATTGGTGGGCAGGGTCGTGGGGTAGGGATGCCAGGATGACCAGTTCTCGGCATACTCTTGCCAGGTACCCAAATTCAGATACCAACCGTGGGCCCGTTCGCCCTTGCGCGCCACTTGCTCCCAGGCGCGCGGGCTG
Organism: Anaerolineae bacterium; assembly: GCA_050117995.1. Taxonomy (GTDB): domain Bacteria; phylum Chloroflexota; class Anaerolineae; order JAAYZQ01; family JAAYZQ01; genus JBFFCR01. Next base: position 5,622 of record JASFLR010000225.1, on the reverse strand, counting down.
ATGGAGATGGGCGCAACTCCCGAGGGACAGGCGAGGCACTTGTTGATGACCGACACACAGATGTCGATGCCCCACTTGTCGACAGGCAGCGGCACCCCGCCCAGCGAGGAAACGGCATCTACGACCACTGGCACCTCGAACTCGCGGGCAGCTGCGGCAATGGCCTGAACGGGATTTAGGACAGCAGTGGAGGTCTCCAGATGGACAAAAGCCAGGGCCTCGATCGCCGGCTCTTCGGACAGCGCCTGCCACACGGCCTGGGGTTCAACGGGCTGACCAAGGGGCGCCGCGACCTGTCTGACGTCGAGGCCATATGCACGAGCTATCGCGACCAGCCGATCGCCAAAGAATCCGTTGCGCGCAACCAACACCTTGTCGCCGGTCCGCAGGAGACTCCCAAGGGCAGCATCAAGTGCCGCCGTTCCCGGCCCAGACATGAGGAACAGATCATTCTGCGTGCCAAAGATCTGCCGGAGATGCTCGATGACCTCGCCATAGATCTCCAGCCAGGCATCTCCATAGTGAGGGCGAACTTGTTGCGCCAGGGCCTGCAGAACATCGTCCTCCACATCCACAGGCCCGGGGATCATCAATCTTGCACGCTTGGTTGTCACCCTCAGCCTCCTTGCCAAAAGTACCGACGTATCCACCTCTATGCGAGGACAAAGAACGGAAAGGGAGATACGGCGCGGTGCTCAGCCCTGCTCCACCGGCTCGGGAGCCCCCTCCGCCCCGCTGCCAGCGAGTTCCTGAGGGTGCTCCACGCCATCCAGTGCGTCTTCTGCAACGTCCGCTGCTTGCAGGTCTTCATCGTCCGCATCCTGGTCCTCGTCATACTCGGGGATGGCGTACTGCTCCTCGAGCTTTACCCAGGCGAATTTGCGACGAAGCGCTTGGGGGTAGTACTTTTGCAGGACATCGTAGTCGACCTCTTGCCCCCACTCGTAGTATACACGCGGGTCGATATAGGACTTTAAGCTGGTGCCCAGGTTCCAGGTGCGCTTTTTGTATGCGATAGAGTACTGAGTCCTGATCTTGTCCCGGGCACGCCTGGCCCTCTCAAGCATCCCTCGGGTGTGATCCACCCTGCGCTCAGCGACCCCAATGCGTTTGTCGTAGCGCTCCTTGACCTTTTCCTTCTTGCCACGTGGAGCGGCGCGCCGTTTCTCGCGGGCCTCCTTGCGCACCGCAGCCAGTGCTTCTAGCTGCGCCGTGAAGCGCTCGGAATACGTTCTAACCTTATCAGCAGCCTTTTCCTGGCGCTCCTTGTACCGCTTGCGGCTGCGCGACCAGCTTTTGGGCGCCATCTTGGTGTGATTGCAGAGAATGGCAGCCTCCAGGTTTGCCACGTTGGCGGCTTCCCACTTGACGTACGGAGGATCTTCGGGTTCCACCTCCGCGCTCTCCAGGGAATCGCGGACAGCCATGGTGGCATGGTGCGTGCGGAACACCTTGGCGGTCAGTACGGGAAGGATGCCAGAGAGATAGGCGTTGACATCGCGGCTGGTGACGTCAGGGAAGAGCTGGGGCTTGTCGCGCGTGGGATGGCTCTTGTCGCTATTCGTGCTGCTGGCAGAGGGGCGGGCGTTGGCGATCAGTTCGCTGAGGTTAGTCTGCACCTGCTCAGGCAGCTCCAGTGTCTTGTGCCACAGGACCGAGTCCTTGCCCAGGAACCGGAACTCGGCAGTACCATCGGGATGCAAGGTTACGTGCTCCGGGCGCAGAGTCGTCGCACCTACGGTGTCCGCCTCGTCAGGATCCTTTTCATCGCCGACACGGAGACAAAGGGCATCGATGAGATAGCACGCCGTGGCAAGCATGCGCTCCTTGTCATCCTCGTGGCATAGATCGTGGTTGATCTGTGCTCGGACCTCATCGAGGTGGGCGTGCAACTCGTGAACCGTATCGAACTTGGCGGCCTCGCGCTCCTGCTTGATGGGTGCCGTGTCGCTCAGCCAAACGTATTTGAGCTTGCCCGAGAGTTTGTCCTTCCAGCGCGCAACCCAGACTGACTCGGGCTGCCAGACAATCTCTGCCCAATCACCAGCAGGGATAGGGGCGTCGGGACTGAGGTTGAGGGTGATGTCGTTTTGCTTGGCCCCTTCCTTCCAACGGCCGCGCAGAGGGTGCTTGCCGCGCCCCATAAAGATGCCGCTGGGCTCTACGACATAGTTCGCCAGCTCGGTGCGGTTGCCGTTCACTGTGGCGAAGCCATATTCCTCGCGTAGTGCCTCGCGCACCGCCTTGCGCTCCCCGGCACGTGCCTTGCGCTCCTCCTTGGTCATGCGCTCCCTGGCCTCGCGCTGAGCCTGAACGATGCGAATGGCGGGAGTAAAGTCCACGTCGTCCAGCGATGGACTGGAGCCTAGACCCAGCTCCTGACCAAAGTCTTGCAGGAAATTACGTATGAATGTCCGATCTTCGACATATGGCGTGCCCTGCTTTTTGGCCCAGGCCAGGGCCATCTCCTCTTGTTTGGGCGTGAGGGCGACCGGTTCCCCATTGATCTCGAGCACCATCCCCGTCGGTGGGGGTGGCTCAGGGATCACGACACCATTATGAATGAGTTGCTCGAGCATGCAGTTCAAGACTCCAGACGAATGAATTCCTGGTAGCTATGCGGGACAATTGAGACGTGCAGGACCGACAGAGCGCCGGATCGGACACGCCTGTGCCCGACAGCGACTGTGCCGGGACGAGGAAATACGGAGAGGATGTCCCCCTACCGGCCGAACAGGGCCCGCACTGTCCGTGTGACCTGCAGAATCACAAATGCTGACAGAGCAATGCCTGCAAGGGCGACCTTGTTCTCATCCCGGACATCTTCAAAGTAGACATCGTCAGGTGTGACCACGATTACGCCGACGGGCTTGGCAGAAGCGCCACCACCACCGCCACCACCCTCGGCACCTCCGTCAGAGCTATCCTCTGCTTCTGGCACCGTGTCTCCCCGGCCGAACCCGAAGCCAAAGCCGTAACCCACCTGGGCAACAGGGATAATGGTCCTGTCCTCTACAACCTGAGGCTCGCCAAAAGCCGACTGCCAATTCGCCGCTTCCCGCGTCTGCTCAATCGAATCAAACAGCTTGTTCAGTGACATTTTCGGCTCCTTGTCTTGATTATCAATAGAAGTGCGGGGCCTATCCCCCACACTCATCACGTGCCCTAGCTGCCCCTGCGCCTCCAGCCCACCAAGCAGCGGATGGCGGTACAGAGGAGACCAATCGCCACCGCGTACGCAAGCATGCCGCTAATGGCCCGCGCTGGACCATCCTTAAGATCGATGCGTCGTTCGCCGGTGGGAGTCACCTCGAGCACAGCTAGCGGCTTGACCCAGGCAAAGCCGCCGCCGCTCCCGGCGATCCGCCCATTGCCAACCGTGGCGCTGGCCTTGCCAAAGGAGACAATCCTGGCAAGCGGTATCAACTGGCGACCACCCGCGGATATTGGTCCCCCGCGCACCGTCCTTATGCAAAGCGCTCGTGGCCTGGAGCATTGCTCTTCCATGCACGTACCTCCTACTCCCATTCGACCCAATGAGTATAGCACAGAATCGATCAACGAACAATCCGTGCGTGCGCAATCGCGCTTGACCAGTTGCCCACCGTACGGTATACTGGAGCCAGGCACGGCGCCCTGAAACAGGACAGTCGGATATGTGCAGCGCAGCCGGATCACCTCTACTATATGGGGCTACCTTGAACACTCGCACACTGAAATCGGGTAGCGTGCCTAAAACAGAAACCGAGCCCCTTGCGCTCCACAGCGAGAGCCATGCCCATACAAGGGGAGCGTGGAGAGGAAAATGCCACCGATAGCACGAACCTTTGTGAAAGCTTCGTTCACCTACTTTCTCGCTGCCTTTTTGCTGGGAGCGCTGATGATGCTCGACCGCTGGCTGACTTTCAGCCGCTGGCTCAGGGTGCTGTATATGAGCCAGTTGCACCTACTGGTCGTGGGCTGGATCACACAGCTTGCAATCGGCGTGGCCTATTGGATCCTGCCGCGATTCCTAAAAGAGGATGATCCCCGGCCACGCGGCTCCGACGTCATCGCTTGGTTCGTGCTAATCAGCTTGAATGTGGGGCTGCTGCTGCGCTTTGCCGTCGAGCCCTTTTACTATATGGACCAACAGCCGTGGCTGGCTGCGCTGCTAGCCCTGGCTGGCGTTCTGCAGGCGCTGGCAGCCGTTGGCTTTGCCTGGATCATCTGGGGCCGCATCCGGCCGATGGAGCGGTAAGGAGCCACCTATGCCACGTACGTCACGGGTATCTGTGAAGGTCTCGATCATCTACCTCGCGATTGGCGCCATGTTGGGTGCCATCCTGCTGATCAACCGCTGGATACCGTTGGGTTCAGGCGTGTACGCACTGCGTGCCAGCCACGTCCAGTTCCTCGTGGTGGGTTGGCTGACGCAACTTATCATCGGCGTGGGCTGGTGGCTATTCCCACCACTGCCCATCGGTCTGCGGGGCAGTACGGGCCGCCCGCTGCGTTGGGGCCAAGCGCAACGCGGCAGCGAGCCTCTGTTCTGGGCCGCGCTAGCCTGCCTCAACATGGGCATACTGTTGCAGGCGCTCTTCGAGCCGATTTACGTCTGGACGCAGCTTGAGTTGTTCAGCGTTCTGTCCGGGCTTTCGGGCCTTTTGCTGCTTATAGCCGCTGTCCTCTTTGTGATCAACCTATGGGGCCGTGTACGCGAACTGGGCAAGGGGTAAGCGTGGAGCACCCGAGAGCCCAGGGGTGAAGGCGTCTCAATACCGCAACGTGCCAATCGATTTTGCCTGCCAGCAACGCCACCCCGCTTGACGCCTGCGAGCAGTGATGCTATAATTTCAGAAGATACCCCCCGGGGGTATATAGGTCAAGCACGTAGCACGGAGGGCTGTATGGCAGTAATCGAGACAACCAAGGCTCAGTTGTCAACCATCCCGCATATCGTGGATGAGCTTTGCCTGGCATGCCGGAAATGCCAGGCGCGGGAAGTCTGCCGTAGCAAAGCAATCCTGCAGATCGATCGCGGTGAGCCCCCATTTATCGATCCGAACCGCTGCTACGGCTGCCGTGCATGCATCCCTGTCTGCCCCGCCGGAGCAATTGTCCTGAACGGAACCGAAGCGGCCGACCCCGGTACGTGAAGAGTACCACGTCCCACATTGCCATAGCCAGGCCAAAGTCCAGGCCAGTACCATCTCAGCCCTTTCGACGGAATCTCTTCCTGCGAGGGCCATTCTTGCCTTTTGCGGGAAAAGGCTGTATAATGGGGAGCATCCAGTAGGGCAGAGTCGCATATACCTCTGTCCAGGCAAGGCCCACAAAAATGGAACCGAGGGGGAGAAGCGTTCTTCATGGAGGAGAAACAGATCAACGAAGCAGAGAGCCTTGAACAAGAGGATCAGGTCCTCAACGAGGCAGAGGCCAACGAGGCAGAAGAGCATCCGATCGCTGAAGAAACGCCCACTGACGAGACTGCAGAGGCAGAGTCCGCCGCTGAGATAGAAGAGGCAGAGGCGGCCGAAGAGGCACCAGCCGTGGTCGAAGAAGCACCAGTCGAGGCTGCGGACGAGGGAGAATCGGCCGAGGCCGACGAAGAACCACCCGCGGCCGAGGGAGAACTTTCGG